>NZ_WKCD01000499.1:0-1772 GCF_021606625.1 Pseudomonas sp. PA-4-8C | reverse complement strand
ATACTGTCTACTTATACAGGTGTTGGCCGTCAGGCCTTATTGATTACGTGAGGACTTTAATGGACGACAACAAGAAGAAAGCCTTGGCTGCGGCCCTGGGTCAGATCGAACGTCAATTCGGCAAGGGTGCCGTAATGCGTATGGGCGATCACGACCGTCAGGCGATCCCGGCTATTTCCACTGGCTCTCTGGGTCTGGACATCGCACTCGGCATTGGCGGCCTGCCAAAAGGCCGTATCGTTGAAATCTACGGTCCTGAATCTTCCGGTAAAACCACCCTGACCCTGTCGGTGATTGCCCAGGCGCAGAAAATGGGCGCCACCTGTGCGTTCGTTGATGCCGAGCACGCCCTGGATCCTGAGTACGCCGGCAAGCTGGGCGTCAACGTCGATGACCTGCTGGTTTCCCAGCCGGACACCGGCGAGCAAGCCCTGGAAATCACCGACATGCTGGTGCGCTCCAACGCCATCGACGTGATCGTGGTCGACTCCGTGGCGGCCCTGGTGCCCAAGGCTGAAATCGAAGGCGAAATGGGCGACATGCACGTGGGCCTGCAAGCCCGCCTGATGTCCCAGGCGCTGCGTAAAATCACCGGTAACATCAAGAACGCCAATTGCCTGGTGATCTTCATCAACCAGATCCGTATGAAGATCGGCGTGATGTTCGGCAGCCCGGAAACCACCACCGGTGGCAACGCGCTGAAGTTCTACGCCTCTGTCCGTCTGGATATCCGCCGTACCGGCGCGGTGAAGGAAGGCGACGAGGTTGTTGGTAGCGAAACCCGCGTCAAGGTTGTGAAGAACAAGGTAGCGCCGCCATTCCGTCAGGCAGAGTTCCAGATTCTCTACGGTAAGGGTATTTACCTGAACGGCGAGATGATCGACCTGGGCGTACTGCACGGTTTCGTCGAGAAGTCCGGTGCCTGGTATGCCTACAACGGCAGCAAGATCGGTCAGGGTAAGGCCAACTCGGCCAAGTTCCTGGCGGATAACCCGGATATCGCTGCCACGCTTGAGAAGCAGATCCGCGACAAGCTGCTGACTGCCGCGCCAGATGTAAAAGCGGCTGCCAACCGTGAGCCGGTTGAAGAAGTGGAAGAAGCCGACACTGACATCTGAAGCAAACGATGACTGTTGTACTTGATACACTCGTCGCCGTTCGGCGCACTGCGATGGACCTGCTCGCTCGCCGCGAGCATGGTCGAGTCGAGCTGACACGTAAGCTGCGTCAGCGCGGCGCAGAACCTGAGATGATCGAAACAGCCCTCGACCGGTTGACGGAAGAAGGGCTGTTGTCGGAAGCCCGTTACCTTGAAAGTTTTGTGTCTTACCGCGCGCGCTCCGGTTACGGCCCTGCGCGGATTCGTGAAGAGCTGAGCCAACGTGGCCTGCAACGTGCCGATATCGACCTCGCGCTACGTGAGTGCGGTATCAGTTGGCAGTCGCAATTGGAGGAAACCTGGCGTCGCAAGTTTGCGGGCCACCTTCCAATTGATGCCAGGGAGCGTGCGAAGCAAGGTCGTTTCTTGAGTTATCGCGGGTTTTCGATGGACATGATCAGCCGCTTATTGAGCGGTCGGGATATGGACGACTGAACGCCAAAAAAACAAAGGCCCACTATGAAAATAGTGGGCCTTTTTTTTCGCCTGTAAAAAATCACGCTGTCTCTGGCGTCATCCGTTGCTGCGCCTTGCCCTGAGCCTGTGCCCAGTTCTCCGGCAGGTTGATGTAATCCACCAACTCCCGCAGCCGCCCCTGATCGCGACCGTTGAA
>NZ_WKCD01000498.1:0-1802 GCF_021606625.1 Pseudomonas sp. PA-4-8C | reverse complement strand
TGTGAATCCCCTGCTGAAAAATACAGAGGATGCGGGCAGGGGTGCTCGAGGAGAAGGTGGGCGGGCTGGACGCTTACAGTTGAAGTGTTCGCGCAAACGATCCAAGAGTGTCATGAGACGAGTGGGCAGCTCATGCTGAGTCAGGATGACCGGCATGCGCTTCATGATAGCCAACCCTCTGGGTAGGCTAATCCCGAACTCCAACAGGAAACCATGCATCTGGTTGACGGTTTTGGTGCGGTCTCGCACCAGTGGCTCTCGTAGACGATGCAAAACCGAAAGCGTCTGCTGGGCTTCGGTCTTAGGCGAAACGAAACGCATGGACGGACGTGATGCCGCTTCGCAGATGGCTTCGGCATCGACAAAATCGTTTTTGTTACCCTTGACGTAAGGGCGAACGAACTGAGGGGAAATCAGCTTGGCTTCATGCCCCATGACCATCAACTGGCGAGCAACGAAATGCGCTCCAGCACAGGCCTCCATCACTACGGTACATACCGGAAGGTTGCTGAAGAACTGCATCATCTGCTGACGTGAGAGTTTCTTACGAAACACCCCCCGGCCTGTCTTGTCCTGACCGTGCAGATGAAAGCTGTGTTTGCCGAGATCAATCCCGACCATTGCTAACTCGCTCATGATGATGGCCTCCGAAACGTAACCCCCTGGGAAAGCCTAGCTCTCTCAAGGTGTGGGGGTGACCATCTCATTAGGCTACCGCGCTCTTGATGTCGGAAGAACACGAGCGCATGCGCTAATTGATCAGCTAAGTGCGCGTGAGTCAGTTGAGTTGCTGTGCGAAGCCTTTGAAGTACCGCGCTCCTGCTACTACGACCATTGCCTGCGACGCCGCGCTCCAGATGTTGAGCGGATTCGATTACGCAGTCGCGTCAACGAATTGTTCACGCAAAGTCGAAGCGCTGCCGGCAGCCGCAGCATCGTGTCGATGATGCAGGAAGATGGCGAGCAGATTGGCCGGTTCAAGGTACGTGGCCTGATGCGGGAGCTGGGATTGATCAGTAAGCAACCGGGCTCGCATGCTTATAAAAAAGCGACGGTGGAGCGACCAGATATTCCGAATATTTTGAATCGAGAGTTCGATGTTCCTGCGCCCAATCAGGTGTGGTGTGGCGACATCACTTACATCTGGGCACAAGGGAAATGGCATTACCTGGCTGTGGTTATGGATCTCTTCGCGCGCCGAGTAGTGGGCTGGGCATTGTCGAGCAAACCGGATACGGATCTGGTGATCAAGGCGCTGGATATGGCCTATGAACAACGCGGTAAGCCTCAGGGCCTGCTGTTTCACTCGGATCAGGGCTCGCAATACGGCAGCCGACAGTTTCGCCAACGGCTCTGGCGATATCGCATACGTCAGAGCATGAGTCGTCGAGGTAATTGCTACGATAACTCGCCTATGGAGCGTGTTTTCCGGAGTCTAAAAACTGAGTGGATACCGACCGTTGGCTACATGACGGCCCAAGAAGCGCAGCGAGATATCAGTCATTATTTGATGCATCGCTACAACTGGATTCGGCCACATCAGTTCAACAACGGGCTACCACCAGCCCAGTCCGAAAAAAGACTTAACGTCGTGTCCGGGATCAGTTGACCACTACACTCTTCACGAGAGAGCTTCCAGAACCATCTAAACGGAGGGAGAGCAAATGAGTGCAGCGACACTGGCACGTGCACCTTCTGGCGTGACGTGGGACGGCATCAATTGGGCCGATGTCCAACGTCAGGTAAGAAGGCTGCAAGTACGTATTGTGAAGGCAACACAGGAAAGCAGACATAACAAGGTG
>NZ_WKCD01000497.1:0-1808 GCF_021606625.1 Pseudomonas sp. PA-4-8C | reverse complement strand
CCCGCAGGTCCATGCAGCCCCGCTCAGGAGAGTGATGAAAACTCGAGCCATGGATAAGGCTAAAACGGCTGTGAATGACGGCCTCTATCCCTTCAAGACGCTGCTCGTGGAACAGGGTTACCCCTCGACCGAGCACTTTGAGGTCAAGCAAGAGGCTGAAGGGATTGCGGCCAGGGTCACGGCCCGCGTGGCCTTTGAGAGTCGCACGCGCATTGCCCAGGTTTCCGGTTATGCCGTGAGCGAACGTCGCCCGCACACGCTGCAGCTGTCACCCCGCATCCACTTGTACGATTGTTGGTTCTGCGGCCTGTTACAGCACTCCTGCAACCCGAACGTGTTTCTAGACACCACGTACCTGGAACTATGGACGGTGCAACCCATCCACGCCGGTAGCCTGCTGACCCTGGATTACGCCACTACCGAAGACACACTGGCCCGGCAGTTCGCTTGCCATTGCGGCGAGCTGAACTGCCGGGGCTGGATCACCGGCAGCAAGGAGCCGCTGAACGCCGAAGGCCAGGCCTTCATGGCCTGGTGGCGTGAGCACAAACGACCTTAGGCTTCGCCCAACGGGCGCAGGCGGTATTGCGGCGGCAGTTGCTCGAAGCCACTGATGGTGGTGTTCAAACTCTTCCAGCGACCGTCCTTGATGCCATAGATGCAGCCATGGATCGACAGGCTCTGCCCACGGTGCCAGGCATTTTGCACAATGCTGGTATGGCCGACGTTGGCCACCTGCTGGATCACATTGAGCTCGCACATGCGGTCTACGCGCTCTTCTTCGGTCGGCAACTGGGCCAGCACATCGCGGTTTTCGTAGTACAGGTCGCGAATGGTGCGCAACCAGCCGTCGATCAGGCCGAACTGGCGGTCCTGCATCGACGCACGCACGCCACCACAACCGTAGTGGCCGGTGACGAGGATGTGTTTGACCTTGAGCACATCCACCGCGTACTGGATTACCGACAGGCAATTGAGGTCGGTGTGCAGCACCACGTTGGCGACGTTGCGGTGCACGAACAGATCACCAGGCAACATGCCGACGATCTCGTTGGCCGGTACACGGGCGTCGGAACAGCCGATCCACAGGTATTCCGGGGTTTGCTGGCGGGCGAGCTTGGCGAAGAATTCGGGATCTTCCTGTTTGATCGCATCCGCCCAGCGTTCGTTGTTATCAAGCAGGTCTTGTAGTTCGTTCATCAGGGAAGCCTCAGGAATGATGCGCAGTTTTGTGACTGACAAGCCCTCGTTCGGGTCACGCCAGGCGCTAATTAGCTTGAATTTTTTGGCTGCCATGCCTGTCCACACACTATAAGCCCCACAGTATGAGGATTGGCCATGACTGAATCACGACGTCCCTACGGCGCAACACAGCCGGAACCGATCGATGACAACGAAGACCGCATGGGTGAGATGCGCGAGCTGGATTTTGACGAAGAGGACCAGACAGCGGAAATCGGCGATGAAATCCCGCGTGGCGAGCGCGAGCACCTGATGCCCGACGAACGGGTGCGCGAAGCCGGGATGACCGGGGCTTCTACCGATGATCATGAATCGACCGATGACGATATGAGCCCGGAAACGCTGATCCACGAGGATGGCGCTCGGGATGCGCAGGAGGAAGGTGAAGACAATGCCGCCGACTATGACTTGAGCGTCGTGGGGGAAAATGACATTGGCGGCGGGAATGGATTGGATGAGGCGGAACTGGCTGATCTGGACCCACTGAACCGCAAGCGCTGACCCTGTGGGCCGCTGTCCCTTATTCACATCTTACGCCTCCGCCGGAGTCTGTCGCGTGTAGATAT
>NZ_WKCD01000496.1:0-1862 GCF_021606625.1 Pseudomonas sp. PA-4-8C | reverse complement strand
ACGATACCAGGAGGATGGTCAACAAGTCGGTCATCGACAGCGGTGTGCCGGTGGCGTTGGCGATAAACACGATGGCCAGGGTCAGGTAGATGGAGAAACCGTCGAGGTTGAACGAGTAGCCAGTGGGAATCACCAAGCCCACGGTGGAGCTGCCAATGCCCAGGTGTTCCAGCTTGCGCATGATCTGCGGCAACACCGCGTCGGATGAAGCGGTGCCCATCACGATCAGCAGCTCTTCGCGCAGGTACTTGAGCAGCGGCAACATGCGCAGGCCCGACAGGCGCATCACCAGCCCGAGGATCACCGCCACGAAGGCAAAGCAGGTCAGGTAGAAAAGCCCCACCAGGCTGCCCAGGTGTTGCAGCGAGTCCAGGCCATAGGTGCTGGTGGTGAAGGCGATGGCACCGAATACGCCAATCGGCGCCAGGCGCACGATCATGCCCATGATGCGGAAGATCACATGGCTCAATTCGTTGATCAGCCGCGAGATGCCACTGGCCGCTTCGCCCACCAGGTTCAGCGCGCTGCCGAACAGCACCGAAAACAACAGCACTTGCAGCACGTTGTTGTCGGCAAAGGCGCCGACCACCGAGTTGGGGATCAACTCCATCAGGAACTGGCTGGTGCCGCGGATGTGCTGGCCCTTGTCGGCCAGCTCATTCAAGCCGGCGGAAGAGAGTTGCTCCAGGTGAATATTGGCGCCGCTGCCAATGCCGGTGCTGAAGGCCATGATCAGGCCGAGCACCAGGGCGACGGTGGTGAGCATTTCAAAATAGATCACCGACTTTAGGCCGATGCGCCCGACCTTCTTCAAGTCGCCCGCGCCGGAAATACCGCTGACCACCACGCAGAACACGATCAGGCCAATCAGCATTTTGATCAGCTTGATAAAGCCGTCACCCAAGGGTTTGAGTTGCGAGGAGAATTCGGGAAGGGCCAGGCCGCAGGCGATGCCGAGCATCAGGCCAATCACGACTTGCAGGAAAATCGAACGCGAGCACCATCTGAGCATGGGAGGGATCTCTATTCGGTGCCCTGGTGGTTCCAGGGCTTAATTGTTGTGGTCTTACCGGTAAGTCCAGTGCGGGGCCAGTCTACGCTCGGTTTTTTTCAAATCACAAGCAAATATTTGGCGGTTGGCAGGTACCGGTCTGACCAGTTGGTCGATAAGCACGATGCTTGAGCGGTTGGCGGGGATTAATTTTTTTTGCGTATCATCGCCTTCGGCATACGAGGTGATGGATGGACCAACCAGGGCTGACAACCGACGAAGCAGGGCGCATCTATTGCGCCTGGCGCACTGCAGCGCCTGCGTACCTGCATTACCACGACCACGAGTGGGGCGTGCCGGTGGCGGATGACATCGCGCTGTACGAGAAGATCTGCCTGGAGGGGTT
This sequence comes from Pseudomonas sp. PA-4-8C, assembly GCF_021606625.1. Taxonomy (NCBI): domain Bacteria; kingdom Pseudomonadati; phylum Pseudomonadota; class Gammaproteobacteria; order Pseudomonadales; family Pseudomonadaceae; genus Pseudomonas; species Pseudomonas sp. PA-4-8C. The sequence continues at coordinate 465 of NZ_WKCD01000496.1, read as the reverse complement.
TCAGGCGGGGATGGCGTGGATCACCATCCTGCGCAAGCGCGAAAACTTTCGCCAGGCGTTCGAGGGCTTTGATTTTCGCCGGGTGGCGCAGTACGGCGAGGCGGACATCGAGCGGTTGATGAGCGACCCGGGCATTGTGCGCAATCGCGCGAAGATCGTCTCGGCCATCAACAATGCACGCCGGGCCTGTGAACTGGTGGAGGAGACCGGCTCGCTGGCGCGCTGTCTGTGGGCGTTTGAGCCTGCTGCAAACGAGCGGCCGGCAGTGGTGGATATGGCTTACTGGACGGCCAATCCAACGTCACCCGCTTCGGTACGGTTATCGAAAGCCTTGAAGAAGCGCGGATGGACCTTTGTCGGCCCGACCACGATGTATGCGTTGATGCAGGCGATGGGGATGGTTAATGACCACTTGGAGGGTTGCGCGTGCCGCTCGCGTATTGACCACCTGCGCAACCTGTTCAA
>NZ_WKCD01000495.1:0-1886 GCF_021606625.1 Pseudomonas sp. PA-4-8C | reverse complement strand
ATCATATACAACGAGACACCGGCAGCGGCTGTGTCGAAACATAAAGAAAAGATGCATCCTGCAAATGATGATCTGGAGGCCCAAGTGCATGGGAGTAGTCTGTTCAAATCCACCGATCATTTTCGGCCGTACGCTCCCCACCTTCGTGCCCGGTGTTCAATACGCCCCGTGGCTCAATCATCATCAGCTTGGCTTCGCCCTCGGCGGCGGTCCTGTGCTCGATGCCACGCGGCACCACATACAATTCACCCGGTTTCACATACACCGGGCCGTCCGGCAGGTCGATACGCAGCGTGCCTTCAAGCACCAGAAACGCCTCATCGGTTTCCGGGTGCGAGTGCCAAATGAATTCGCCTTCGATGCGCACCACCTTGAACTGGTAGTCGTTCATTTCGGCGACCACCCTCGGGCTCCATTGCTGGTCGATGAGCGAGGCTTTGTGCGCGAGGTTTATCGGTTGGGCGGATTGCTGTAGGTGAGTCATGCTGAGCCTTCCTGTCGGTGAGAAGGCCAGACTATCCGGGCCGACAGGTCAGAGGCTTGTACGATCCTGCAACCCCTCCACTCGCACGCCCCCGCATTCCACATGGGAATGCAGCACATAAAATTAATGCATTTTTCTTAATGCCACGGTTACCGTAATTTGCGTCAAGGCCACGGAGAACCGCCTTGAACTCATCCTCACCCAACCCTGCTGACAAATTCGATACCTCAAGAGCCAACGAGTACGCACGACAAAGCCGTATCGCGCTGGCGGGCTATGACGCGTGCCAGGATCTGGCAGCCTGCATGCTCGCGGCGAGCCTTGGCGATGCCCCTTCGGCCAGGGTACTTGTGGTCGGCGCCGGCGGTACGGCGCAGGAGATCATCGCCATGGCCAGCCTTGAACCGGGCTGGCGTTTTATGGCGGTTGATCCCTCCCAGCCGATGCTCGACGCGGCAAGGCAGCAGTTGGAAGCGACCCACTTGCTTGATAGAACCACCCTGCATCTCGGGCCTCTTGAAGACCTGGCAGCAGACGCGTCATACGACGCCGCCACCTTGATCGGTGTGCTCCACCATCTGGAGGGTGATGAGGCCAAGGACCGGATGCTGCAATCGATTCGGGCGCACCTGAAACCGGGGGCACCGCTGATCGTCGCGGGCAATCATTACGCGTATGCCAGCCAGCCGTTGCTGCTGGCGGCATGGGGCCAACGCTGGCGTCAGCATGGTGCCACCCCGGACGAGGTGAAGGCCAAGCTCGGCAAAATCCTTCAAGGTGCTGACCCGCCCCATTCCGAAGCGGCGGTTCAGAAACTGTTGCACGACGCCGGGTTTGGCGACGCGACGCGTTTCTTCAGCAGCCTTTTCTGGGGGGCCTGGTTGACGTGTAAAGCGGGGGCGTGAAGGACCGACTTCAGATCGCCCGTACATTGGCTAATCGCCGACGCCAATCGCCGCCATGCCGAAGGTGGCATTCCTCTTCGGAGTCGAAACTGACGCAGCGGGCGATGTTCGGGACGTGCACGTCAGCGTCATCCAGCGCGGCGGTAGTCAGCTCGCGCATACGGGCGTCCGCGCCGGTCGCGAGGGCGTGAGCCTTGCTCGCGACGCTGTCGAACACCCAGGTCACCCGCAGGCTTTGGGGAAAGGCGCGGTAATCGACGGTGTGGGTCAGCCATTCGAAGCCCGGGATTTCAGCTTTCGCGATTTCGCAGGCGTCGGTCAGGGCTGCGATGAGACGGCGTTCGATACGGGCGTGGTCGCGTGAGGCAGGTGGCATAAAGGAAGTCTGTGAGTCCTGGGAGTGGGTTGGGGCGCTGATCAGAGCATAGCTATCTACACAACTTCGGCACGACGCTAAATCTGTGGCGAGGGAGCTTGCTCCCGTGACGGCCTGACAG
>NZ_WKCD01000494.1:0-1904 GCF_021606625.1 Pseudomonas sp. PA-4-8C | reverse complement strand
TCCCCACACCCTTCATGACCGCACGCTCACGCACCGGCGGCAAGCCACCCTGGGCGATCAGCTCGGCGAGCATGCGCAGGTCCAGCTTGAACGTCAGCCCCAGGCACGGCTGCTCGGGGCTGGCCGCCAGCACCTCGGAATTGGCGGGGATGTCCAACGATGTCACCAGGAACCGGGACGTGTCGTAGGGATAGCCCTCGCCGCCCACCCACAACTGCTTCTCGCCCTGGGCCACCAGCACGATGCACGGCTCAACCATGCACACCACCGGCGCAGCGGGTTGCTCACGCCGATAAAAGCCCAGGCCGGGGATCGGCATGGCGTAGTCGCCGGGCGACGGCGTGCGCGAACCAATCGACTGGATCAGCGCGTTCAATGGGGTGGGAGTGGACGTCATGACAGACCCTTTCAATGCTTCATTGCACTTTACCCGCGCAAGCCACGGGCGTCGTCACCTGGCACTGAATCTCAGAGGATCAGGCAAGTAATCCACTCAAATGCACTACAGAAGCCCTGCCGTCACCCGGAAAATGTGCGGACACTTCACAAGGAACATCCCTATGAAACGCCTCTTGCTCGCCCTGGGTTTGCTGGTGACTTCTCTTTCTTCATTTGGAGCCGATATGTCCAACGGTGCGGATAACTTCTACAGCAGCAACACAGTGACGGCCGAACCTGTCACCTTCAACAATCAATACGGCATGCAGGTCGCAGGCACGCTGTTCGTGCCCAAGCACCTGGCCCCGGGCTCAAAGCACGCAGCCCTTGTCGTCGGCCACCCGATGGGTGCCGTCAAAGAGCAAAGCGCCAACCTCTACGCCACCAAAATGGCTGAACAGGGTTTCGTGACCCTGTCCCTGGACCTGTCGTTCTGGGGCCAAAGCGCCGGCACACCACGCAACGCGGTGTTGCCCGACCTCTACGTGGAAGACTTCAGCGCCGCCGTGGACTTTCTCGGCACTCGCCCACAGGTCGACCGGGAACGCATCGGCGCCATCGGCATTTGTGGCAGCGGCAGTTTCGTGATCAGTGCGGCGAAGATCGATCCGCGTCTCAAGGCAATCGCCACGGTCAGCATGTACGACATGGGCGCGGCCAACCGCAATGGCCTCAAGCACGGCATGACCTTGCAACAGCGCCAGCAGATCCTGCGCCAGGCTGCCAACCAGCGCTATGTAGAATTCCAGGGCGGCGAGACCCTCTACACCGGTGGCACGCCGCAGAGCCTCACGGGCGATCCGATCGGCGACGAGTTCTACGACTTCTACCGTACCCCGCGCGGCGAAGTCACCCCAGCAGGCGCCTCATCGCAAACCACCACCCGGCCGACGCTGACCAGCAACGTCAAGTTCATGAACTTCTACCCCTTCAACGATATCGAGACGATCTCGCCACGCCCGCTGCTGCTGATTACCGGGGCCGACGCGCACTCCCGAGAATTCAGTGAAGACGCCTACCAACGCGCCGCCGAGCCCAAGCAATTGCTGATCATCCCCAACGCCGGCCATGTAGACCTTTACGACCGCGTCGAACTGATCCCGTTTGACACGCTCTCCACCTTCTTCCAGAGCCACTTGCAGTGAGTTCCGTTACCCCTCAACCGCAACGCTGGGGCGCGGTGCTGGCGATGTCGCTGGCGGCGTTTGCCTTGGTCGCCTCCGAGTTCATGCCGGTCAGCCTGCTGACACCGCTGGCGGCTGACTTGCAGATCACTGAAGGCCAGGCCGGCCAGGGCATTTCCGTGTCCGGGGTGTTTGCCCTGCTCACCAGCCTGGTGATCGCGGCGGTTGCCGCGCGGATGGATCGCAAGCGCCTGCTGATGGCCTTGACCTTACTGAGTGGCTCTTATAAACACCTGACGCGGTCGGAGAAGGCAGACATGCGTGTGCGTCTCGACGACTGCT
>NZ_WKCD01000493.1:0-1921 GCF_021606625.1 Pseudomonas sp. PA-4-8C | reverse complement strand
GGTTATGCCTATGGCGAGCTTGAAAATGCATTTGAATTGCCTATCGAAAAGTTAATGCTGGAAGTTATAGCTCTTATTCTTTCGGCAGGACGATCTCCGAGAAAAGTCCAAAAATATCATTTGGATGCCATCTCTAAATTGTTAGAGGAGATTGAACTCTCCTCTATTTTGGAAGAGCTGCCTTCTGATGAGATGGCAGAGCTTAAAGATGACCTTAGGTTATTAGGTGTGTGTTAATAGGCTAAGGTAGTTGTAGTCCGAAATGTTTGTTGGTGCAAAAGCCGCAGGTGAAGCTGCAATACCTGTGCCTGGTCGAGTGCAATCTCGTATAAATATTGCCAATGTATGCATGGAAACTACCTCGCTCCGTGATACCGGAAAACCTGTATATGCGGGCTTTGATCACGTTGTGAAAGGTCATTTCGACGTAGAAGTCTCCAATTCCTGCTCTGTGTTTACTATTCGGGGAAAAAGGGGATAGATTTGAATGGCACTTACTTAACGCCCGCAATTATCAGTTTTTTAAAATCGGCCCCTTCCGTTTATAAAATCTGCATATACAGAGTGTATGGCATCCCCCAGGGCGCCTCTTATTCCGCTTTCCCAAAAGTTTCACACAACAAATCAAAACACCCAATAAGGACATTCCGTGCTCCAAACCCTCCTCAAAACCGCCGCACTCCTCACGGCATTGTCCCTGACCGGCTGCGTCTCCTACACCGTCACCGGTCCTTTGAGCGCTCCTCCCCATCCCGCGAAAGTCAGCAGCCCCCGAACCGCGCAAATCGCCGACGTTTCCGTCGCAATCCCAGACACTAACGACGCCACCCGCACCGCCATCAGCCGTTCACTCACCCATCAGCTCAACCAATACGTCAAGGCCGGTGGCTATTTCAAGGATGTCACCGAATACCCGGTGCGCCTGGGCGAGAACGACGTGGTGCTCAAGTTCAACATGACATCGCTCAAGGGCCATCGCGCGCCGCACCCTGCTTACATCCCGGGGGCTTTATTGACGCTGACGATCTGGATTTGGGTAAACGGCCCTATCTACGTAGACAGTTTCGATATGGCCGGTGATCTGGCGATCGTTGATCGTAACGGCAAAGAACTGGCTGCCGCCAAGGAGCAGATCAAGTTTGAGCACAACGTGGGGCTTTACGGGCGGGAGTATTGGTCGCCGGTGATGGGGGTCAAGAAGTTGAATGAACTGGTTTCAACGCTGCTCGATAACGCCACGGCGAAGTTGGCACAATCACAACTTAAGGAAGAACAAAAATGATCGGTTCAATCAAGCACTGTGTGGTGCTCGCTGCGGTTTTGCTGTCGGGTTGCGTGACGTATTCGCAAAACGAGTTGCCTCCTGTTCAGACGTGGCCACCCACGGCCAATGCGCCGCAACAGAAGCCGAAGGTGTTCGTGCGCACCACGGTCATGAATCAAGTCAACGGTGGGCCGGCCAATACGGCTGCGGGGGCTGCGGCAGCGGTTGGGGAAGCGACGGTGGCCGAGGGTTTTCGTGAATCGGGGCGTTTTGCGTGGGTGAGTACGGATAAGGCCGAGGCGGATCTCTATGTTGAGGCCACCTTGTACAACAACGAACAGTTCAGCATGGCGTCGGCCATCATCACCGGGGTGACGTTTTTCATTATTCCTTCTACCGCGAAGAACACTTTCACCCTGGAGACCGTATTCAAGGACAAGGACGGCAAGGAGCTGGGCCGTGTGCGCAAGAGTGAGTCGCTGCGTACCTGGATGCAGTTGCTGTTGATCGTTGCCGTGCCTTTCCGCCAGGACACCCAAGAGGTGGTGCAAGCCCTGACCCGCAGCACGTTGGATGAGGCGGTGCAGCGGCGCTTGTTGTAGTCATTCGTTTTATATCTGTAATCGCCAGGGTTTATCGCGATGCCTTCTGTCGTAC
>NZ_WKCD01000492.1:0-1923 GCF_021606625.1 Pseudomonas sp. PA-4-8C | reverse complement strand
GCCGTGTATCGCTGGCCAGCGGCGGCAGCTCCTGGGAACCCTGGTCACCGCAGCGTTGTACCTGGCTGCGGTATTGGTTGATCTGTTGGACTAACTGACTTTCTTCATTCGCCATCGCGCTGGCGCAGAACACCGTAGTGGCGGCCAGCGTCGTAAGACCCATCATCAATGACAGAACGCGCATGGACGTTACCCTTGAGCTTGAAAGTGCCCATGATGCGCGATCCAGGTGCATCCATGCACCCGTTGGTCCGAACTTTTTTTCCTCAGTTCTTGAATGTCGAGTGTTTCGCGCCCTGATCGCAGAGGGCAAACACCACCACCAACAACGCAGAAATCGCGAGGATCACCACCACGCCATCGGTGGAGTGGGTGGCCGAGGCCGCTACCATCGACAGCGCGCCCAGCGGTGCCAGGCCACCGGCAATGGCGGTGCCGATCTCCCGCCCGGTGCCAAAGCCCGATGAGCGCGTTTGCGTCGGGAACTGCCGGCTCAGGAACGAGCCCTGGGGCGCAAACATCATCGGCGCGAGGATACCGGTGCCCACCCCGATGGCGAGGTAAATCATCAGGCTTTCACCACTGTTGAGCAGGGCCAGGAACGGGTAGGCGAACAACAGCGAGCACAGCCCGCCGAGCATCAACACGGTCTTGCTGCTCCACTTGTCACACAGCCAGCCGAAGCAGGGCACGGCGACGATGGCTACCAGGCTGGCGATGGTCACCGACAGCGAGGTGACATGCACGTCCACGCCTTTGAATTGGGTCAGGTACGCCAGGGAGAAGGTCTTGAAGATGTAGCTCAGGGCGTTGTAGCCAATCGCGACAAAAAACACCACGGCGAGGCCCTTGAGGTCATTCTTGAACAAGGCTTTGAGAGGCGATGGCTTGGCCTTGGCTTTTTCCGTGCTCAGCGCTTCGAACTGTGGGGTCTCCGGAATGCTGTTGCGCACCCACAGGCCGACGCCCACCAGCACGATGCTGCAGATAAACGGAATACGCCAGCCGCCGGCCAGCAGGAACTCGTTGCCGTTGATGGTCAGCAGGTAAATGGTCAGCGAGGACAGCAACAAGCCCAGGTTCAGGCCCAGTGCCGGCCAGGCGCCCTGGCTGCCACGCTTGCCCTGGGAGGCGTGTTCGTAGGAGGTGACCGCCGCGCCCGACAGCTCGGCACCCGCGCCCAGGCCCTGGATGATGCGGATAAACACCAGCAGGATCGGGGCCCAGATGCCGATGGAGGCGTAGCTGGGGATCAAGCCGATCAAGGTGGTGCACACGCCCATCAGGCAGAAGGTCAGCACCAGCACTTGCTTGCGCCCGAACTTGTCGCCCAGGTAGCCAAACAGGATGCCGCCGAAGGGGCGGGCGATAAAGCCGATGGCAAAGGTCGAAAAGGCCATCAGCGTGGCAGTCTTCGGGTCGCTGTTATCGAAGAAGATCTTCGAAAACACAATCGCCGCCATGGTGGCGTACAGGTAAAAGTCGTACCACTCCAGCATCGAGCCGAAGATGGTGGCGGCGGCTACTTTGCGTAGGCGCTTGCGGGTTTGTTCGGGCGTTTCGGTACCGGGGATGGAGGCGGATGCCGACATGCTGGACTTCCTTCTGGGTCTTTGTAGTTATTGTTGGGTGAACGGGCGGTGCGGTCTTACTGGGGGTGGAACAGGCGGTCGGCGATCATCGCGCCGATGGGCATGGCTGAGGTGGCGGCCGGCGAGGGCGCATTGCACACATGCAGCATTCGTGAGGTTTGGGCGAACAGAAAGTCGTGCACCAGGCTGCCGTCACGCATCACCGCCTGGGCACGGATACCGGCCTCGTAGGGCAGCAGGTCATCGAGGGTCAGGGACGGGCAGTACTTGCGGCACTGCTCCAGGTAGCCGGACTTGAATAACGAGTTCTTCATTTCGGTGGTGCCGGAAC
>NZ_WKCD01000491.1:0-1941 GCF_021606625.1 Pseudomonas sp. PA-4-8C | reverse complement strand
GGACGTAGGAGTCCAGATACAGCCCCTTGCATACTGGTTCCCATCAGTACTATTAAGCACGACTGAATTATTATCAGCTAGTTCAACCGCTGACGTCGTGACTGCACCGTCTGGAGGAAGGATTGGCCTAACACCAAAAGTACCAGTAGGGGGTTCCCAATACAGCGACTGAGAAAAACCACTGCTGTCCCCCCTAGCGGCCAACACATTGCCTTGATTGTTGAGGTCCAGCGCCCAATTCTTTGCATTTATAGGTAAAGTCAACAACTGAGGCACGCTGGCCGGACTCGCCCAAAAAGCTGTCTTTGCTACATTGGCGTTGGAGTCAGGAAAAACGCAGGTACCCACTACCTGTGACTGGTCATTAATGGCCTTAGCCACACAAAAGTTTGCACCTGGGGGTAAAGGCAATACAACTTTCGAATACCCAAGGCTGCCTCGAACAGCTACGGTGCCACTGAGTGTACCTGCACTATTCGGGCAATTCATGGCAATGCTCGGATAGCTGTTGATCAATGTGTAGTTTATTGAGTTGGCGACACAATCGTCTCCCCAATCAGAAACTCTCTGCGCGGCACCATTACCGGTGGCTGCATAGATCACTACGGTTCCTTTACCATCGGCGCTGTAGCTCGACCCGACAATACCTCCCCGTTCATTCATTGCCGTAGGGGTTGTGGTGACGTCGCCAGGCCTTAAGAGGGGATTGAGTAATGTTGCAGGAAGTGGCTGCAGTACCTTTGGACCTAGCGATGGAGAACTGACTTGCCAAGACACCGCAAAATTGACGTTATTAGCATCCAAACATTGGCCGGAAATGGTGCCACTATTAGCGACTCCCATCGCGGTGCAAGATTGTCCGTTTGCAAGAACAGGCAACAGCTGTTGCACTATCGCGCCACTCACGTTAGCTAACCAAGGCCGCGTTATCGCGGAAGTATTGCCAGATACACAATTGCCGATTGCCATGCCTGTGTCGTTCACAGCGAGTGCAGTACATTGAGGCCCACCGACGTGACCAAGATTCACGTAGCTTGCTGCTTGAGCAGCCAAACTCAATGTTCCCATGAAGACGACAATGAATATTCCTGCTCGTTTACGTGACACTTTCATAATAGATCTTCCCTGAAAGATATTATTTAAGTTCCGTGAATACGAACTACGGTCACCAACGATGAAACTATCCCTTTCCGATCAGGCGCACAACTGTCATTTATGACAGGTACATACCAGTAAGTAACCAACGATTGTCAGCTAAGGTACATGTCAAAACACCGACCACGCGATCCGCTCACTCTACAACTCCAACACCTTTGATGATCGTGCCGCGCTTCCACAAAGCACGCCGCCAACCCGCTGTAGGAGCCAGCTTGCTCGCGAAGATCGTCAACGATGACACGGGCAACCTGGATGACCGCAGGGCCTGGAATTTTTTCGCGAGCAAGCTCGCTCCTACAGTGGGGTATGGTCTCGGACGTTTCCCACAGCTGTTTCAGGTTGTCGCTCGGAACTTCGCTGACTAACCTCTGGACCGTCGCTGCCAATTCAGCGGCCGGATTTGACCGTCCGACTCCCAACTGCATCTGTGCCACATCGAATCAGGCGTTTTCTTTACGCCTGCTGTATCGTGTCGCGGCAGCTGTACGCGGGATACCTCCGGGTATGCCGGGCTCCTTGGGACCGGTCGGTCAACCCGCGTATAGCTGCCACCCTAATTCGTTTGACCGCGAACCGTGGCAGCTCCATATCCCTTGGAGTTTCACCATGATTAAAGATAGCCCCCCAGAACAAATCTTCATCGTGCGCCCCGGCCTGGACACCGAAACCCTGCTGATCAACGCGTCCCAGGATCTATCCTCCATCACCGACATCGCCACCCACCTCGCCTTTGAAATCGACGGTACCCAACGCAACGTAGCGCTGGGCATCTGCCGCATGCTC
>NZ_WKCD01000490.1:0-1944 GCF_021606625.1 Pseudomonas sp. PA-4-8C | reverse complement strand
CTCGACGACCTGCGTGGCCTGACGGTCGGTGTTTCCCCCGGCTACCTCTATGGCGACGCGTTCAGTGGGTCCAACACCTTCCAGCGTGAACCTGCGCCCAGCCATGAAGCCAATTTTGGCAAACTCATGCTGGGGCGCGTCGATATGGTGGTGACTGACCGGCGCGTGGGGCACTACGTGATCAAGGCGCTGGGCCTGGAAGGTAAGGTCAGCCAGGCGTCGGTGGTGGTCAGTCGCCAGCAGCAATTTCTTGCGGTACGCCGTGGCGCAGGCATGGACCTGCTGGTGCAACGCTTTGCCGCCGAGCTCAAGCGCTTCAAGCAAGAGCCGGCCTATGCCACCTTGAGTGCTAAATATGGCCGGATGCAGGAGCAAACGGCACCCATACCACCTCCCGAACACGCCGTTGAGCAGCAGGAAAGCAGCGCGCAGTGATTGCTCTGTTATACTGCGGCCTTTCCGCCAGGCTTACGCCCGGCCGCTCGGGTCTTGAAAACGGCACCCAACCCAGCTACTGCGCAGCTTTGCGGCCCGCGCGAGCCGGTGGAGTGCCCGCCAGACGCAGCAGGACCGGACGGGGTTGCGCTCCCCTAAGCGCCATTCACGCCCGGCAAGATTATCCCTTTGGGCCAAGCCCTAACTAAAACAGGATTACTCATGTCCTTTGCTTCCCTCGGTCTCTCCGAGGCTTTAGTCCGCGCCATCGAGGCAGCGGGCTATACCGAGCCTACTCCGGTGCAACAGCGGGCCATTCCCGCCGTGTTGCAAGGTCGCGACCTGATGGTCGCGGCTCAGACAGGTACTGGTAAAACCGGCGGTTTCGCCCTCCCGATCCTGGAGCGGTTGTTTCCCAACGGTCACCCGGACAAATCCCAACGTCACGGCCCGCGCCAACCGCGTGTACTGGTCCTGACCCCAACCCGCGAACTCGCCGCCCAAGTGCACGACAGCTTCAAGCTGTATGCCCGCGACTTGAAGTTTGTCAGCGCCTGCATCTTCGGCGGCGTCGGCATGAACCCACAGGTTCAGGCCATGTCCCGTGGCGTCGATGTACTGGTAGCCTGCCCAGGTCGTTTGCTCGACCTGTGCGGCCAAGGCAGCGTCGATTTGTCCCACGTGGAAATCCTCGTGCTGGACGAAGCCGACCGCATGCTCGACATGGGCTTTGTCCATGACGTGAAAAAGGTCCTCGCCCGCCTGCCGGCCAAACGTCAGAACCTGCTGTTTTCGGCAACGTTCTCCCAGGACATCACCGCCCTGGCTGGCAAGCTGCTGCACAACCCCGAGCGCATCGAAGTCACGCCACCGAACACCACGGTCGAGCGTATCGAGCAACGCGTGTTCCGCCTGGCAGCCAGCCACAAGCGCTCGCTGCTGGCGCACCTGATCACCCACGGTGCCTGGGAACAGGTGCTGGTGTTCACTCGCACCAAGCACGGCGCCAACCGCCTGGCCGAGTACCTGGACAAGCACGGTCTCACCGCCGTCGCCATCCACGGCAACAAGAGCCAGAACGCGCGCACCAAAGCCCTGGCCGACTTCAAGGCCGGTACCGTGCGTATCCTGGTCGCTACCGATATCGCCGCACGTGGCCTGGATATCGACCAATTGCCACACGTGGTCAACTTCGAGCTGCCAAACGTCGATGAAGACTACGTGCACCGTATCGGCCGTACGGGCCGTGCCGGTCGTTCGGGCGAGGCCATTTCGTTGGTCGCGCCGGACGAAGAAAAACTGCTGAAAAGCATCGAACGCATGACCAAGCAGAAAATCGCCGATGGCGACCTGATGGGCTTCGATGCCAGCGCCGTGGAGGCCGAGAAGCCAGAAGCGCGCGAGCGTCCGGATGTGCGCAACCCTCGCAACCCACGCGGCCCCAAAGGCGATGGCCCGAACGGCGGCGGTGGTGGCGGTGGCGGTGGTCGTCGCGACAAAGGCAAGGAC
>NZ_WKCD01000049.1:0-27339 GCF_021606625.1 Pseudomonas sp. PA-4-8C | reverse complement strand
ATAAAGCCCCGAAAGAAGCCCCCAAGCCCGCGCCCGCTTCCGTGCAAGCGACCCTGGTGCCCGAGACCCCGCCCACCGATAAATGGGTCGGCAAGTGGATCGGTGTCGAAGGCTTGCACCTGACCATCGCCAAAGACGACAGCATTGGCCGCGGCCACTATCTGCTGACCATGCAATACGGCCTCGATGCCGATGACGCTGGCACCTTCAAAGGTGAGGCCACTGACGACGGCATCGCCTTCACCCGCCCCGACGGCCCGCAGCTGTTGCGCGCTGGCGATGGCGCCGCCACCGGTTTGAAGTGGCTGGCAGATAAAAAAGACTGCCTGGTCGTTGCCACTGGCGAAGGCTATTGCCGTTAATACCGACCATAATCAATCACGGTTAGCACACAGAGGATTGCTCCCATGCTATGGAAAAAAGGCCGACGCAGCGACAACGTGGTGGATGCCCGTAATGACAGTGGCGGCGGCGGTGGCGGTATGCGCTTCGGCGGCGGCAAGGGCCTGAGCCTCACGGCCATCGTGCTGATCGTCGGCATTGGCTGGCTGACCGGCCAGGACCCGATGCAGATCCTCGGCCAATTGACCGGCCAGATGGAACAGGCGCCGTCGGTCAGCACTCAGCCGCGTCAGGCACCGCCGGCCAACGATGAGCAAGCCGACTTTGTGCGCGCTGTGCTGGGCGATACCGAAGACACTTGGGGCCAAGTGTTCCAGCAAAATGGGCTGGCGTATAAGAACCCGAAACTGATCCTGTTCCGTGGCCGGGTCAACTCTGCCTGTGGTGGCGCCACCTCAGCCAGCGGCCCGTTCTACTGCCCGGCTGACCAGCAGGTGTACCTGGACCTGGACTTCTTCCGGGAAATGTCGCAACGCTTCCAGGCCGCCGGTGACTTCGCCCAGGCTTACGTGATCGCCCACGAAATCGGGCACCACGTACAAACGTTGCTGGGCATCTCGTCCAAGATCCAGTCGGCGCGCCAACAGGGTCGGCAGATGGAAGGCGACGGTGGCCTGCTGGTTCGCCAGGAACTGCAAGCCGACTGCTTTGCCGGCGTGTGGGCCAACCATGCGCAAAAACGCCTGAACTGGCTGGAACCCGGCGATATCGAAGAAGCCCTGAACGCAGCCAATGCCATCGGCGACGACCGTTTGCAGCAGCAGGGCCAGGGGCGCGTGGTACCGGACTCCTTTACCCACGGCACCTCGGCCCAACGCGTGCGCTGGTTCAAGACCGGCTTCGCCCAGGGCCAGATCACTCAATGCGATACCTTCGCGGCCAAGAGTCTCTAAATGATCAAACGATTGGGGTTACTGCTGGGTGTGCTCGTGTCCTGTTGCACCTTCGCGGCCGAACACGGCGTCAAGGTGGTCAGCCCCGATCGCTTTCATCTGGAGGCCGGCGAACTCAGCCTGGGCCTGAGCCAGGATTGGCGCCAACCGCTGCCCAAGGTCACACGTGCATTGATCATCGTGCATGGCCGCCTGCGCAATGCGCAAACCTACCTGCACAGCGGCATCAATGCCGCCGAGCATGCCGGGGTGGGCGGCAGTACGCTGGTGATCGCACCGCAGTTTCTCAATCAAACGGACGTGAAGCGTAACCACCTGGACGATCAGGTTTTGCGCTGGAAGGGCAACGACTGGATGGCCGGCGAAGCGTCCACCGGCCCAGGGCAGATCAGCTCTTATGGCGCTCTGGACCAGATCATCAAGCACTTGGGCAACCGCAAACTGTTCCCGGCGCTGAAAGAAATCGTGGTCGCCGGGCATTCCGGTGGCGGCCAAGTGGTGCAGCGCTTCGCCCTCACCGGCCACGACCACCCGCTGCTGAACACCGAAAGCATCCGCCTGCGGTATGTGGTGGCTAACCCGTCGTCCTATGCGTACTTCAGCCCGCAACGCCCGGTGAAGTTCGATGCGACCAGTTGCCCAGGCTTCAACGACTGGAAGTACGGCATGCAAAACCTGCCGGATTACGTGGGTGACCGAGGCGCCCAGCAACTGGAACAGGCCTACGTGTCACGGGATATCACTTACCTGCTGGGCCAGCAGGACACCGACCCCAACCACCCGGCGCTGGATAAAAGCTGCGAAGCCGAGGCCCAGGGCGCGTATCGGCTGATACGTGGGCACAACTACTTTGATTACCTCAAGCAGCGGCATCCGCAGTTGGGTCACAGGCTGGTGGAAGTGCCGGGGGTGGGGCATGACGGGGACAAGATGTTTACCTCGCCAGAGGGAGAAAAGGTGCTGTTTGCCCAGTAGCGCCTGAAGGAAACCCAATCAAAATGTGGGAGCTGGCTTGCCTGCGATAGCGGTGGGTCAGCTGACACTTTATCAACTGACAGTCCGTCATCGCAGGCAAGCCAGCTCCCACATTTGATCTCTGTCGCCTGGGTTAGATCATTCGGCGCAGCGCCGCACAATCCTCGGCATGCCAATCCGCCAACTCCGGCCACGGGTTCTCCGGCAAGTTCACCAACACCGTCTTGGCCCCCGCTGCCCGACCACAATCCAGGTCAAAGCGATAATCCCCGACCATCACCATTTCGTTGGGTGATATGTCCCAAGCCGCCGCCAGCTTCAGTAACCCACCCGGATCCGGCTTGTGCGGCGCATCATCGCGCCCCAGCACATCCTCAATGGCAAAGCAGTCCGCCAGACCTATCGCCTCCAGGGTGATATGGGCCAGCTCCCGCGCATTGCGGGTCAGGATGCCCAGGCGATAACCGCGAGCGGCCAATTCCTGTACCAGCTCCACCGCGCCCTGCGCCGCCACCGAACCCAGGGCCAGCTCGCGCTCGTGCTCCAGCAACCAGGCGTGCTTGGCCGCTGCAACCGGCGCCGGCAAGGCCGCCAGATGCGTGAGGATGTCGTCTTCGGGTGGAATGTCCAGCGCCTCGCGGATGGCAGCAAAGTCATGCACCGCCACCGTGAGGGTGCCGTCCATGTCGAACACCCAGTGCTTAACGTCGCAAAGGCTCATGCCCAATCCTTGCGATGGCGAATCAAACCTTCCTGGGTCACCGACGCCACCAGTTGCCCGGCGCGGTTGTACACGCTGCCCCGGGAGAAACCCCGGGAGTTGCCGGCCCACGGGCTGTCCATGGCGTACAGCAACCAGTCATCGGCACGCAGGTCAGCGTGGAACCACAGCGCGTGATCGAGGCTGGCGACCTGCATGTCTTTCTGCCACACGGTCTTGCCATGGGGCAGCAGCGAGGTGGTCAACAGGCCAAAGTCCGAGGCATAGGCCAACAGGTATTTATGCAGCGCCGGCGTGTCCGCCAAGCCACCGTCGGCACGAAACCACACGTACTTGACCGGGTCGGACGGCTGCGGGTTGAACGGGTCTTTTTCGGTGACCGGGCGCACTTCGATGGGCTTGGGGCACAGCAACTTGTCGCGCATGTGCTCGGGGATCAGGTGCGCACGTTGCTGGGTCAGCTCCAGCTCCGACGGCAGGTTTTCCGGGCCTACCACCACCGGCATGGTGGTCTGGTGCTCGAAACCTTCTTCGTCGTACTGGAACGAGGTCGTACAGGTAAAGATCGGATTGCCCTTTTGAATCGCGGTAACACGACGCGTGCTGAAACTGCCACCATCGCGCACGCGGTCCACCGAATACACCACCGGCAACGCGGCATCGCCAGGGCGCAGGAAATAGCCGTGCAGGGAATGCACATGCCGCGCTTCGTCTACGGTCTGGCTGGCCGCCGACAGCGACTGGCCGAGCACTTGGCCGCCGAACAGCTGGCGAAAGCCCAGGTCCTGGCTGCGGCCGCGAAAGAGGTTTTCCTCGATCGGCTCCAGGGTCAGCAAGTCCACCAGATCTTCCAATACTTGGCTCATTGAAACTCTCCTCAAAGCAAAACGGTATCTACCGGTAGGAGCGAGCTTGCTCGCGAAGGTCGTTAACGATGACGCAGCGCTTCTGGTTTACCGCAGCGCTCTTGCGTTCTTCGCGAGCAAGCTCGCTCCTACAGGTTTCTGTTGAGCATGACCGCCTGCTTATCCGTGCAGCGTGTCCAACCATTGGGCGCGGGTGATGCGGTACAACACGTGAGGGCGCAGCGGGTCACCGACTGCGACTTTCGGGTGTTCAAAATCTGCCTGCGGATCGTAATGCATACCGATGGCCTGCATGACTTTTTGTGAGGGCAGATTGCTCTCGGTGGTGAAGGCCAGGATTTCGTCCAGTTGCAAGCGGTCAAAACCACAGCGCAACGCTGTCCAGGCGGCCTCACTGGCATAACCCAGGCCCCAATGTTCGCGGGCCAGACGCCAGCCGATTTCCACCGCCGGGGTAAAGCCGGCTTCGAAGCTGACATTCGCAAGGCCCGTCAGGCCGATAAACTCACCGGTGTCCTTGCGCTGCAAGGCCCAGAAACCAAAGCCATATTCAGCAAAATGCCCGCGAATCCGGCCGATCAGCGCGGCGCTTTCCAAGTGGCTCAATTGCGCCGGGAAGTAGCGCATCACCTGCGGATCGGCGCACATGCGCGCAAAGTCCGGCAGGTCGCTGTCGCGCCATTGGCGCAGCACCAAGCGTGCACTTTCCAATTCCAGTATCGGCTCCATGGGTCCCCCTGCCTTGCCATGTGCGTGAGTGTACAGCGCTGTTAAGATCCTTCGCAGGTTCCCGTCAGAAAATCCCATGCCCTTGCCATTGATCTACCACGAAGACTACAGCCCTGAGTTCCCGGCGGACCACCGGTTCCCCATGGACAAGTTTCGCCTGTTGCGTGACCACCTGGTGGACAGCGGCCTGACCGAAGACAGCCAATTGCTGCGCCCGCCGCTGTGCCCGGCAGACATTTTGGCCCTGGCCCATGAACCTGGGTATATCGAACGCTACATGGGCGGCGAACTGTCCCGCGAAGACCAACGCCGCCTCGGCCTACCCTGGAGCGACGCCCTGGCCCGGCGCACGGTGCGGGCGGTGGGCGGCTCGATCCTGGCCGCCGAACAGGCCCTCGAACATGGCCTGGCCTGCCATTTGGCCGGTGGCACCCACCATGCCCATTACGATTATCCGGCGGGTTTCTGCATTTTTAATGACCTGGCGGTGATCAGCCACTACCTGTTGGCCAGCGGCCGGGTCAATCGCGTGCTTATCTTTGACTGCGACGTGCATCAGGGCGACGGCACTGCACGCATCCTCCACGACACGCCGGACGCCATCACCGTGTCGCTGCACTGCGAAAAGAACTTCCCGGCACGCAAGGCCCAGAGCGACTGGGACATCCCGCTGCCCATGGGCATGGGCGATGCCGACTACCTCAAGGTGGTGGATGACGCGCTCAACTACCTGCTGCCGCTCTACCAGCCGGACCTGGTGCTGTACGACGCCGGCGTGGATGTGCACAAGGACGACGCCCTTGGTTACCTCAAGCTGACAGATGCAGGCGTCGCCGCCCGTGATGAAAGCGTGATGCGCCACTGCCTGGGCCGCGACATTCCGGTGATGGGCGTGATCGGCGGCGGTTACAGCAAGGACCGCCCCGCCCTCGCCCGCCGCCACGGCATCCTGCACCACAGCGCACAACGGGTGTGGACGTCATCAGGCTGTCATTGAAGTGTGAGCGTTACCCACAATGCCTGTGGAACGGCCTGTGGATAACTTGAGCGTAAGCGGCTGCAAGCGTTTGAGCGCATGGCCTGTAGGAAAGTGTACGTTTTTTGATCAGGCAACAGCGTCGTGGTCGGGTAGAATGCTCGGCCTATTCATATCACCGTAGCCTGCCCATGCCTCAGACTTCTGCCCACCACGTCTCCATTATCGGCGGCGGCCCCGCCGGGCTGATGGCCGCTGAAGTCTTGAGCCAGGCGGGCGTGCGCGTGGACCTGTACGACGGCATGCCGTCGGTAGGGCGCAAGTTCCTGCTGGCCGGCGTGGGCGGCATGAATATCACCCACTCAGAAGCGTACCCGGCGTTCCTGTCGCGCTACGCCGAACGCGCCCCGCACATGGCGCCGCTGCTGCGCAGCTTTGGCGCCGAGGCGTTGTGCGAATGGATTCATGGCCTGGGTATCCAGACCTTTGTCGGCACCTCTGGCCGCGTATTTCCTACCGATATGAAAGCCGGGCCACTGTTGCGCGCCTGGCTCAAACGCCTTCGCGATCAAGGTGTGGTTATCCACACCCGGCATCGTTGGCTGGGTTGGAATGCCGAAGGCGGTTTACTTATCCACAGCCCGGACGGTGACAAAGTTGTCCACAGCGATGCGGTGCTGCTAGCCCTGGGCGGCGGCAGTTGGTCGCGCCTGGGTTCTGACGGCGCGTGGCTTAACCTGTTTGAAGGCAAGGGCCTGCCCTATGTGCGACTGCAACCGAGCAACTGCGGGTTTGAAGTGTCGGCCTGGAGCGAGTTGATGGTCAGCAAATTCGCTGGCGCACCGTTGAAAAACGTCGCCATTGGCCTGGGGGATGACAAGCCTCGGCTGGGCGAATGCGTGATCACCGCCACCGGCATTGAAGGCAGTTTGATTTACGCCTTGTCGGCGCCGATTCGCGAAGCGATCAACCGCGACGGTGCGGCCACGGTGCATATCGATTTGCTGCCCAGCAAGCCGTTGGACAAGGTGCAGGCCGGATTGGCAAAGCCCCGTGGCTCACGGTCGATGAGCAAGCATCTGCACAGTCAGTTGGGGCTAGATGGCGTGAAAGCGGCCTTGTTACGCGAGTTGTCGCCCGCTGAACACTTCACCGATCCGGCGCAATTGGCGGTGGATATCAAAGCGTTGCCGCTGACGCTGGTGAAGACGCGGCCGATGGATGAGGCGATCAGCACGGCAGGTGGTGTGCCGTTTGAAGCGCTGGATGAGCGGTTGATGCTCAAGCCATTGCCTGGGGTGTTTTGCGCGGGGGAAATGCTGGATTGGGAGGCGCCCACTGGTGGGTATTTGCTGACGGGGTGTTTTGCCAGTGGTAGAGCGGCTGGGCGGGGGATTTTGGAATGGCTCCACCGCTGATCGTTCCCACGCTCTGCGTGGGGATGCCGCCAGGGACGCTCTGCGTCCCGCTTTAGGTTCGTGACGCAGAGCGTCACAGGATGCGTTCCCACGCGGAGCGTAGGAACGATCAATCACTTCTTCTTACGCGGCCCAGTATTAAACACCGGCACCTTGCGCACCGGCTTGATCGACGGCTCAGCCGGCGCCACGTCACCACTGTCCACCCACTTGCCCAGGTTGCGCTTGCCGCCACCGCCGGACGCCTTAGGCTTCTTCGGTTTTTTCGGCTTCTTGACCACCTGCCCGCTGGCATCGGTGTCCGGCACGCGGTGCTCCGGCTCGAAGTCCGGTTCCATCTTGCGGGTGAGGGTCTGGCGGGTCAGCATCTCGATCGCCGAGAGCATGTTCACCTCATCGGCACACACCAGGGAAATCGCCTCACCGGTGTTGCCCGCACGCCCGGTACGGCCAATGCGGTGGATGTAGTCTTCGGCCACGATCGGCAGGTCAAAGTTGACCACCAGCGGCAGGTCTTCGATATCCAGGCCACGAGCCGCCACATCGGTGGCCACCAGGATCTGCACGTCGCTGGCCTTGAAGCGGTCCAGTGCGCGTTGGCGGGTGGCTTGGGGTTTGTCGCCATGGATGCCGTCGGCGTTGATCCCCAGGCCCTGCAACTTGTCCACCAAGGCGTCTACGCCGTTGCGGGTCTTGGCGAACACCAGCACTTGCTTCCAACGGCCCTTGCGCATCAGGTGCACAAACAGTTCCGGCTTGCGCTTCTTGTCCACCGGCACCACCCACTGCTTGACGGTGTTGGCGGCGACGTTGCGCGGGCTGACTTCGATGCTCAGCGGGTCGTTGAGCATTTGCCCGGCGAGCAGGCGGATGTCATCGGAGAAGGTCGCGGAGAACAGCAGGGTCTGGCGCTTTTTCGGCAGCATGCGATAAATGTTGGCAAGCTCTTCGGAGAAGCCCAGGTCGAGCATACGGTCGGCTTCATCCAGCACCAGGGTTTGCAGCTGGTTGAGCTTCAACGCGTTCTGGCGGAACAGGTCGATCAGGCGGCCAGGGGTGGCGACCAAAATATCCACACCCTTGCGCAGCTTCATCATCTGCGGGTTGATACTCACGCCGCCGTACACCGCGTAAGTGGTCAGCGGCAGATGTTGGGCGTACTCGGCAACGCTGGCGTGTACTTGCTCGGCCAGTTCGCGAGTCGGGCACAGGATCAGCGCACGCGCCGAGTTGGCGGCGACTTTCGGCCCTTCCAGGGTCAACAGTTGCAGCAGCGGCAAAGCGAAACCTGCGGTCTTGCCGGTGCCGGTCTGGGCCGCGGCCATCAGGTCGCGACCGGCCAGCACGGCCGGAATGGCTTGGGCCTGCACCGGCGTCGGGGTCTGGTAGCCAAGCGTCTCAAGGGCGCGCAGCAAGGGTTCGATCAGGCCAAGGGTGGCGAAAGTCATGTAGTTACCGTAGGAAAAATTCAGCGCAAGGGCGTAATGCGCGGCAGTTTACCTTATTTCGGGTTTGGGCTTGCGCCATTGGGGCAGGCTGATCAGCAACACCGCGCTGATAATCACCAGCATTGCCAGGGCTTCTTCCAGGCCGATGCTCTCGCCCACGAATACAATCCCCAGCAACACGGCCACTGCCGGGTTTACGTAGGCATAGCTGGTCGCCGCCGCCGGGCGTACGTGCTTGAGCAGGTACATATAAGCGTTGAAGGCAATGATCGAGCCGAACACCGTGAGGTACGCCAGGGCCAGCCAGCCTTCCAGCGGCGGCATCGCCTGCAGGTGCTCGCCAGACAACGCGCTGACGATCAGCAGCGCCACACCGGCCACGAGCATTTCCGCGGCGCTGGCCATCGCGCCTTGGGGCAGCGGTAAATGGCGGCTCCACACCGAGCCGAAGGCCCAGGACGCTGCCGCCATCAACAGCAACACCGCGCCCAGTGGGCTCGACTGCAAGGTACTGCCCATGTTGAGCATGGCGATGCCGATGATCCCCAGCAGCACCCCGGCCCATTCCAGCCGTGTATTACGTGCGCCCCAGAAAAACCCACACAGCAAAGTGAACAACGGCACCGTCGCCACCGCCAACGCGGCCACGCCGGACGACACCCCCATGTGTTCGGCCACACTTACGCCACCATTGCCCACCGTGAGCAACAAAATGCCGATCATCCCGGCCGCCTTCCACTGCGGCCAGGTCGGCGCCGGCACCCCGCGCCACCTGAGAAAGCCGTACATCAACGCGCCCGCCGTGCAAAACCGAATGCCCGCCAGCAACAACGGCGGCCAGTACTCCACGCCAATGCGGATCACCAGATAGGTGGAACCCCAGATCACATACAACGCAAAAAAGGCGGCGATCAACGGTAAGGGAAAGCGACGTGGGCCAGGCATTGGGCGGCTCTATGGCAGGAAATGGGAGACTTATTCTAGAAACGAAGGTGGATAAACTTAAGTTACAAAACCTGTTTAAAACGCCAATACACTTCTCAAACCATGGTTATCAAGGCTATAAACCGTGCTTTCGAAAGCGATGCGCAACCGGAGCCTTATCATGGACAAATACGACCGCATGCTCCTCAGCGCCCTGCTTGAAGATGGCCGCGCTTCCTACGCGCAACTGGCACGCACCGTAAACCTCTCCGCCCCCGCCGTGGCCGAACGCGTGGCCAAGCTTGAGGCCAGCGGCGTGATCACCGGGTACCAGGCCAAGGTGGATTTATCCAAGGTGGGCTTGCCGATTCAATGCGTGATCGAGTTGCGGCTGACCAATCATGGCAGCCAAAAGGTGTACGACGCCCTGGCGGAAATACCCGAACTGACCGAATGCCACCGCGTCACAGGCGACCCCTGCGTGATCATGCAAGCGGCGGTGGGCACCATGCCGCAGCTGGAAGACCTGATTAATCGGGTGGCGAAGTTCGGGTTCAGCAAGACCTCGATTATTTTGTCCAGCGCCATAGAGCGGCGGGTGCCGTTGGGGCAATTGGAAGCCCATGGGAAAAATAGTGGCTGATCGATCGTTCCCACGCTCCGCGTGGGAATGCATCCCGTGACGCTCCGCGTCACGACTTTAAGGGCGGACGCAGAGCGTGGGGACGATCAGCGCCTGGCCTTAAAACCCGCGATGTTTCTTCAGGTGTTCATTGATCTTCGCCGCCGGCACTTTCTGCAAGGTGCACAACAGGTCATGGGACAGCTCGCGCAAACCATGAGTCTGGCGCAGTTCCTGGGCCAGGTGCGCGGTGAGGTTAGCGGCCATTTCCGCGTCCGCCAGCGCCCGGTGAGCCTGGCCGGTGTGGGGCAGTTTGGCGTAGGCGTTGAGGGTGCCGAGCTTGTGGTTGGGCGCAGCCGGCATGAGGCGGCGGGCCAGGAGCAGGGAGCAGGCGAACTTTTGCAGGCGGGTGCGGCGGATCAGGCCGAGCTCAAAGTCCCAGAACTTCTGGTCGAACGCGGCGTTGTGCGCCATCAAGGGCGTGGTGCCGACGAACTCATTGACCTCGTTCATCACCCGCTCAGCCGGGGGCGCGCTGCGCAGCATGGCGTTGCTGATGCCGGTGAGTTGTTCGATAAACGCCGGTATGCGCACGCCAGCGTTCATCAGGCTCTGGTAGCGGTCCACGATTTGCCCGCGCTCAAGGATGACCACGCCAATCTCCGTGGCCCGGCAGTGGCTGCTGGGGGTGATGCCGGTGGTTTCAAAGTCGATGACCGCTATACGTTCCAAACCTGTTCCTACTCCGTTCAACGATCTATTTGAGCAACAACGCGCCTTCGATCGGCACATAGTGGCTGGCGGCGCGTATCAATGAGTTGGCCGTCAGCCCCGGCACGCCGTAGGCCACGGCCCGCACGCCATGCTTGTGGATGATGCGCTCGAGCAGCATGTCGAAATCACCGTCACCGGAGGCCAGCACGACTTCGTCGACATGGTCGGCGGCGTCCATGATGTCCAGCGTGATGCCCACGTCCCAGTCGCCCTTGGCCGAGCCATCGCTGCGCTGGATATACGGCTTGAGTTTTACCGTAAAGCCCAGGTTGCGCAGGATCTGCTGGAATTGCTGCTGCTTGCTGTCGCCACGGTCGATGGCATAGGCGTACGCCTCGACAATCTGCCCGCGCGCGCTGATGTCAGCCCACAGGGCGGCGTAGTTGAAGTGGCAACCATAGGCCTGGCGCACGGTGTAGTAGAGGTTTTGCACATCGGCGAACACCGCAATTTTTTTCACCGCACTTCCTCATGGACAGCCAGGCGCCAGCGCCCGGAAAGGGCGCCAGTATGCCAGCCAAGGGAGTGCTTCCGGGAAAAAATCAGACCGGAGCGCCGCAGCGTTCCGGTCTGCGTGGGTCAGACGAAAGAATCGTCGTCGCCAAAGGATGAGGAATCGTCCGAATAATCGCTGTCGGTGTTATCACTGCCCCAGCGGTCATTACCGGCGAACTGCTGGTCGTCGTTGCCCCAGTTGCCTTGATCGCTGGCCGGTGCCGGTTGTTCGATGATCTCTTCCACCACCTGGGGCTGCGAGTTGTGATGGAACAGGCTGCTGATCCCTTCGGCCAGCAACACACCACCGGCCACGCCGGCGGCGGTCTTCATGGCGCCACCGAGGAAACCACTGCCGGCTGGTGCGGCGACCGGTGCTTGAGGTGGCTGGTAGTTCTGTTGCGGCGCTGGCTGGCCAAAAGCGGGCCGCGCCGGCTCACGCCAGCCGCCACCTGAGTTGCTCGGCGCAGGCTGTGGGTCACGCGAGCTGCCGCCAAAGATGCTCGACAGGAACCCACCACCGCTGGCCGGCGCAGGTTGCGTGGCCTTGGCCCGTTGCAGCTCGTCCTGCAATTGCTGGATCTGCTGGGCCTGTTGCTTGTTCTGCGCGTCGAGGCTCTGCAGCGCATGTTCCTGCACCAGAATCGACTGGGTCATGTAGTAGCCGACGGCGGGTTGGCGAGCCATATGCTCCTTGATCCGCGCTTCGGCCTGGGCGTCGCGGGGGGCTGAGTCCGTTTCGGCTTGTTGCAACCGTGAAAACAGTCCATCGATCAGGGTTTGCTCTTCGCTGTTCATGGCGACCTCGTAGATTGCCGATAAAAATTCTCGTCCCGCCTGTTATCAGGCCAGGGGCGTTTCAGTTATGGGGATGTTACGAGTTGTTTCAATGGTCTTTACTCAAGGTTTACGTTTGCGCCCCTTTGAGCCTGATCGGTTAAAGTGTCGCCCTCTGCTTCCAGGCCTGTGATGACCCTGATGAATCCGTTAGACGTTTTGCGCGACTCTTTCCGTTTTACCCAGCGCAACCTGGGCGCCATCGTCCAGCTGTGCCTGCCCTTGGTGATCCTCGAAGCCTTGCTGCAACAGGTGCTGGACCACACGCTGGGCCCGGATGCGTTTCCCGGCTACAGCGTGGTCGTGGGTTTGTTGGTGTACCCGCTGTACACCGGCGCCTTGATCCTGTTTCTCGACGCCCGCACCCGGGGCGAGTCGCCGCGCACCAAGGATGTGTGGGCCATGGCCTTGAGCCTGTGGCCGCGTTTTGCCCTGCTGACGGCCATGAGCACCTTGCTGATTTTGCTGGGGCTGTCGCTGTATTTCCTGCCGGGCTTGTGGCTGATGGTGGTGTTGGCGTTTGCCGAATACCTGCTGGTATTGCGCGGCATGCCGGCGTTGGCGGCGATGAAAGAAAGCCTGCGCCTGACCCGTGGGCATTTCTGGCGCATCCTGGTGTGCCTGCTGTGCGTGATGACGCCGTTGTGGCTGCTCAAGGGCGCCAGCGTAGCGGCGTACCCTGAGCCGGCGCCGTTGCTGGGGCTGCTGATGGACAGCGCCCACAGCTTCCTGCAACTGTTTACCAGCGTGGTGTTGTTCCGTTTATTCATGCTGATCGGTGGCGACGCCGACGTGCGGTGATATGCTCCGTGGCTCTTCTGACACGCATATAAGCCGAGCCGATGACCCGTTTATTGCGCATCACCCTGTTGAGCCTGTTGATCATCGCCGGCCTGCTGGCCGCGCTGATCTACAGCCTGACCTGGCGCCCTGCCGACAAAGAGACCCTGCCTGTCAGCTGCGTGGCACCCCGCGCGCCGACGCTGTTGCCGGGGCAGGCGCTCAAGGTCATGACCTGGAACGTGCAATACCTGGCGGGCAAGAACTACGTGTTCTGGTACGACACCCCGGACGGCAGCGGCCCGGACGATCGCCCCACCGTCGAAGACATGGCGTTCAGCCTCGACGAAGTGGCGCGGGTGATTCGCGACGAACAGCCTGACGTCCTGCTGTTGCAGGAAGTCGACGAAGGCGCCAAGCCTTCCCACTATCAGGACCAGCTTGCGCTGTTGCAGGAGCGCCTGGTGGATCTGTACCCGTGCAGCACTCAGGCGTTCGACTGGAAGGCCGACTTTGTGCCCAGCCTGCACATCTTCGGTAGCGTGGGGCGCAAGCTCGCTACGCTCAGCCGCTACCAGATCGAACACGCCGAGCGCCTGCAACTGCCGGCCGCCGAAGCCAACTTCATCAGCCGCCAGTTCCAGCCTAAACCTGCGTTGCTACTGACTTACCTGCCCTTGAGCGATGGCGGCCAACTGGCGGTGCTCAATACACGCCTGGACGGCGGCGCACCTGGCCGCTCGGCCGCGCAACAACAGGTGCAAGCCACAGCCAAACTGCTGGATAAATTCGAAGGCCGGGGCACGCCCTGGTTGATCGGCGGGGATTTCAACCTGCTGCCACTGGGCCAATACCTGCGCCTGGACGCAGCTAAGCGCGGGCAGTATTCGCCGGACAGCGAGTTGCACCTGCTGTGGGACAAGTACCCGATGATCCCGCGCAATAGCGAATCCAGCGGGATTGATCGTGAGAAATGGCTGACGCACTTCCCCAATGACCCGAGCCTGGACAGGCCGGATCGCACCTTGGATTACCTGTTCTACAGCCCGCGCATCAAGCGGGTGGAGGCGAAGGTGAGGCAGGAGGACACGTTGCGCATTTCCAACCATCTACCGGTTATCGCCCGCTTCCTGCTGCCTGCCGCGCAATAACCCACATCATTATTCTTTTGTGGGAGCTGGCTTGCCTGCGATGCCGCCGATGCGGTCTTTCAGTGACACCGCAGCGATGCGATCGCAGGCAAGCCAGCTCCCACATTTGAACTGCATCGCGCTTACTTACGCGGCTTGATTCGGGCTGTCGCTTCGGCCACCAACGGGTCATCCGGCCAGTAATGCTTGGGGTACCGCCCCTTGAGATCCTTCTTCACCTCGGCGTAGGTACTGCGCCAGAAGTTCGCCAGGTCCTGCGTGACCTGCACCGGCCGACGCGCCGGGGACAGCAAGTGCAACTTCACGGCCAGGCGCCCGCCGGCGATACGCGGGGTGTCTGCCAGCCCAAACAATTCCTGCAAGCGCACCGCCAGGATCGGCGGCTGTTCGCTGTAGTCCAGGCGCACTGAGGAGCCCGACGGCACTTTCACATGCTGCGGCGCCAGCTCTTCCAGGCGTTGGGGCAAAGGCCAGGGCAGCAGGTTATGCAGGTAGCTGGAGATATCCAGGTTGGCAAAATGGCTGAGGCGCGAGACCTTGCCCAGGTAAGGCATCAGCCAATGCTCCAGGCTGGCGAGCAGGGCCTTGTCGCTGAGGTCGGGCCACTCGCTGGTTTTGCCCGCATCCAGCTGGCGCAGCAACATCACACGGGCTTGCCATTGGCGCAGTTCCGGGGTCCAGGGCAGCAGTTCCAGGCCTTTGCGGCGCACCAGGTTGACCAGCGCCTGGCTGCGGGCGGATTCGTCGAGGCCGGTCAGGGGTTCGCGGCTGAGTACCAGTTCGCCGACTTTGCGCTGGCGCTCGGCCCGCAACACGCCTTCACGCTCGTCCCAGTCGAGTTGGTCGACGTTGCGCACTTGCTCGGCCAGCACTGTGTCGAACAGCGCCGGGTCAAAATCCGCCGCCAGGTAGATGCGCTCTTCGCGCTGGCCCTGGCGGCTGCCCAGGTCGGCGATGACCAGCCAGGGTTGTTTCATCAGGCTGTCGGCTTCGGCAAATAGCGCTGCTCGGCCATTGGCCAGGCGGTATTCAGCGCCACCGGGGCGGCGTTGCTGGGCGACGCGGTCCGGGTAGGCCAGCGCCAGCAAGGCGCCGAGCCAGCGCGGGTGGTCGGGGCTGTCCACCGGCTGGGTCGCCTTGCCGCGCAGGTAGCCACGGTATTGCCGGGCCAGTTGCTTGGCGCGCTGCACGCCACCTTGGGTACCTCGCGCACGCTCTTCACCAGACATCAGCGCCAGGCGGC
This sequence comes from Pseudomonas sp. PA-4-8C, assembly GCF_021606625.1. Taxonomy (NCBI): domain Bacteria; kingdom Pseudomonadati; phylum Pseudomonadota; class Gammaproteobacteria; order Pseudomonadales; family Pseudomonadaceae; genus Pseudomonas; species Pseudomonas sp. PA-4-8C. The sequence continues at coordinate 12,085 of NZ_WKCD01000049.1, read as the reverse complement.
TGTGTAAATCGGCACCGCCGCCGCGCAAGATGTCGCGTTCGCCCAACAGGGCTGCCACGTCGCAGGCGGTGGCGGCGAGACCCAAGTCCTGGCCACGCAATAACAGATGGGCAATACGCGGGTGAGCGGGCAACTCGGCCATCTTCTGGCCATGGGCGGTGAGGTTTTCTTCGCTCAATGCGCCGAGGCGTTGCAACAGATCCTGAGCCTGGGCATACGCGGCAGTCGGTGGTACGTCCAGCCACACCAACTGGTTGGGCGTCACGCCCCAACGGGCCAGTTGCAAGGCCAGCCCCGCCAGGTCGGCGGCGAGGATTTCCGCGCTGCCATAAGCGGCCAGACCGTCGTGCTGGTCTTCGGACCACAATCGGTAACACACCCCCGGCTCCAACCGCCCTGCCCGGCCGGCGCGTTGGGTGGCGCTGGCGCGGGAGATGCGCTGGGTGTCGAGGCGGGTCATGCCGCTGCCGGGGTCGAAACGCGGCACCCGCGCCAGCCCGGCGTCGATCACCACGCGTACGCCGTTGATGGTCAGGCTGGTCTCGGCGATGTTGGTGGCCAGCACCACTTTGCGCTTGCCGGCCGGCGCCGGGTCGATGGCGGCGCGCTGGGCGTTGAGGTCCAGCTCGCCATGCAGGGGGCACAGCAGCACGTCAGGGCGATCACCCAAGGCCTCGGCCAGTTGCTGGTTGACCCGGCGAATCTCCGCCTGCCCCGGCAAAAACACCAGCACGCTGCCGGTTTCGTCATGCAGGGCTTCGAGGATGGTCTGCACCACGCGCGGCTCGATAAACTCCCCGGCCTGGTACGGCCGGCCCCAGCGCATCTGCACCGGGAACATGCGCCCCTCACTGCGCAGGATCGGCGCGTCATCCAGCAGGCCGGCCAGGCGTTCGCCTTCAAGGGTGGCGGACATCAGCAGGATTTTCAGCGGCTGCTCGTCGCGAAACAACTCGCGACCGTTAAGGCTCAGGGCCAGCGCCAGATCGGCGTCGAGGCTGCGCTCGTGAAATTCGTCGAAGATCAACAAGCCCACGCCGTCCAGTGCCGGGTCGTCCTGCAGGCGGCGGGTGAGGATACCTTCGGTGACCACCTCGATGCGCGTGTTGGGGCCGACTTTGCTGTCCAGGCGGATGCGGTAGCCCACGGTCTCACCGACCTTTTCACCCAGTTCACTGGCCAGTCGTTCGGCAGCAGCACGGGCAGCCAGGCGCCGGGGTTCGAGCATCAGGATGGTTTGCCCGGCGAGCCAGGGCTCATTCAACAAAGCCAAGGGCACTCGCGTGGTTTTACCGGCGCCGGGGGGCGCTTCCAGCACGGCTTCATGGCGATGCGCCAAGGCGTCACGCAGGGCGGGTAAAACATCATCGATCGGCAACGAATTCATACTGGCTCCAAAGCAGAGCGGCGAGTATAACGGCGAACTGCCGGATGCCGATGCGGGTCTCAAAAACACCCACGCTTTGGGCTGTGAATGCAGTCGAGGGTGGGAGCTGGCTTGCCTGCGATAGCGGTGTGACAGTTGCCGCTGTATTTCCTGAACCGTCGCAATCGCAGGCAAGCCAGCTCCCACATTGGTTCATCGGCGCCTGGCCGATCTGGCTTATAGTCACCCATAAATATGTTCAGGAGACTTTTTCATGCGTATCGCTTCCCGTGTCATCGGCGGTGTCCTCGCCGTCACCCTGCTGAGCCAACTCACCGCCTGCGGGTCGATTTTCTACCCTGACCGCCGTGGCCAGATCGACGGCAAGATCGACCCGACCATCGCGATACTCGATGCCCTCGGCCTGTTGTTTTATGTGATCCCCGGCCTGATCGCCTTCGGTGTCGACTTCGCCACGGGCGCCATTTACTTCGAACCGGGCAAGACCGCCCAGGTCGCGCCCGAGAAACTGCACGAAGCCATCGGCGCCGACGGCACGGTCGATAACGCCAAGCTGCAAAGCATCATCCAGAAAGAAACCGGCCGCACCTTGCCGCTGGACGACCCGCGCCTGATCCAGTTCAAGGGCAGCGTGCAGCAACTGGCGGCCCTGGGCCTGCAGCCTGCCGCGTAAGGACTGCTCATGACCAGCAGCCCCGAACACGCAAGGCTTCTGCGCCTGGCCACCCGCGCCTCGGTGGGCGTGGCCTGTGTGTTGATTGTGACCAAGGCCATCGCCTGGTGGCTCAGCGGCTCGGTGAGCATGCTCGCCGGGTTGACCGACTCACTGCTCGACGGCGTAACCTCGCTGTTGAACTTGCTGGCGGTGCATTACGCCCTGCGCCCGGCCGATGACGATCACCGGTATGGGCATGGCAAGGCGGAGTCGCTGGCGGGGATGGCGCAGGCCTTGTTTATCGCCGGCAGTGCGGTGCTGATTGCGCTCCAGGCGTATGAACGGCTCAAGCACCCAGAGCCTGTTGGCGCACCGTGGTTGAGTATCGGCGTGATTATCTTGTCGCTGGCGCTGACCGTGGCCCTGCTGATGCTGCAACACCGCGTGGTGCGCGAGACCGGCTCCAATGCGGTGCGTGCCGACTCGCTGCATTACCGCTCAGACTTGCTGCTCAATGGCAGCATCCTGATTGCGCTGGTGTTGGCAGGTTTTGGCTTTCATCAGGTTGATGCCTGGTTTGGCCTGGGGATCGCCGCCTACATTCTGTGGAGCGCGATCCAGATCGCCAGGGAAAGCTTTGCGGTGTTGATGGACGAAGAGCTACCGCCGGATGTCAGCCAGCACATGCTGGAACTGGCCCGCGGCGTGCCCGGCGTACTGGGTGCCCACGACTTGCGCACGCGGGTTTCCGGCAACCACTGGTTTGTGCAGTTGCACCTGGAGTTGCCAGGGGAATTGACCCTGTCGGTGGCCCACGGCATCAGCGACCAGGCCGCCGATGCCATTCACCGGGAATACCCGAAAGCCGAAGTGCTGGTGCACGCCGACCCACGGGAAGTGGTCACCGGCAACAAAACCTAGTACTGCACCTGATACCCGCGACTGCCCAGGCAGTTGCCCTGGGCCTGGCGGTAGGTTTGCACCACTGCCGGGTCGGGGGCGTAAGTCACGGTGCGGGGGTCGAAGCCACTTTGCTGCACCGCCCAGCGATAACAGTCGTAGCCGTCCTGCTGTACCTGGGCTGGCGATTGGCCGTTGGCCGGGTAAGCCACCACGTCATAACCGTTGCCTTGAGGCGTCGGCGGGGGTGATGGCACCTGCGTCGGTGGTTGTACCACCACGTATTGCTGGGTGCTTTGCTCGTAGGCGTAATAGGCGCCTGCGGCGAGGAACAACAGCGAGCCGCCTACCCACACTTCACGCGCGTAGTCCGGCAGGTAATGCACGCGAATGCCATAGGGCGGCGTCACCACTACGTAGCGAGGGCCTTGGGGCCGGTACCAGTAGCCACCCGAGAAGAAGTAATCCTGGCCACGGTAAGGCACGCGGTAATTGCGGTCGGGGAAACGGTCGATGACATAACCAGGGCGATGCTGCGGGCCTGGGCCCCAGCCATTGCCATGCCCGTCAGGACGACCGGGCCAACGGTTATCGTTGGGATGGTCATTGCCCGGACGCGAACCAGGGCCACCGGCCTCCCAATGCCTGTTGTCATCGTTGCGTCGGGGGATATCACGGTAATAACCCTGGCGCGGCTCCTGGGTCTGGCGCACGGTATCGGGCCGGCCCTGAATCGGCAGGTTATGCTCAGGCCGCGGCCCACCTTCGGGGCCCCGTTCGTGCTGCCCTTGCGGCCCATGCCCCTGTCCCGGTGAGTTATCACGTTCGTCGGCCATCGCCTGGGAGCCGACGCTGACCACCAGCAAACCAACACCTGCCATACGCCAGATGCGCTTCATGCTTTTCCTCACTGCGGATTGGGGCTTGATCATGAGACTGGAAAAGCCTCGCCCGGTTCTGAGACAGGTTATCAGTCACGAGAACTATTTTCTGAAGGCAAAACGCGCACAAAGAAAAAGGGGTGACCCGTCGGCCACCCCTTGAGAATTTCGTCCTGGCTCAACGCTTTTGACGTTGGCTCACCTCACGCCGTCTTGTGGACAGTGTGCAGCCTGGAGGCCGGCTCAACCCTGCTGGGGCGGCGGCCGCAACGGGCCTGATTGGGCGCGTTGCTGTGGACTGTTGTCCAGGCGGTGATTCTGTTGGTAATCATAGGCGTGCCGGGCGGGCAGAGGATTGCGAAGATTGCGTCAATAAACAGTGCTTGCGCAATTTTTAACCCTTCATGGATAATTCACCGCAATAGTTACGACAAAGGCCAACCCAATGAGCAAGCTTGACCGATACGACCTGAGTATTCTGGCGGAATTGCAGCGCGACGCGAGGATCTCCAACCAGGAGCTGGCCGAACGCATCGGCCTGTCGCCTTCGCCCTGCTCGCGCCGGGTCAAGCAGTTGGAAGACGACGGCTACATCGCCCGCCAGGTCGCCTTGCTCGACCGCAAGATGCTCGGCCTGAGCCTCACCGCTTATGTATTGATCGGCATGGACCGTCACACGCCGGAGCGCTTCGAGAATTTCGAAGCCGCCATCCGCACCCTGCCGCAAGTGCTGGAGTGCAGTTTGGTGACCGGCATGGATGCGGACTATCAGTTGAAGGTGGTGGTGCCGGACATGGACCATTATCAGAAGCTGCTGCTGGGCCACCTGACGCGGATTGAAGGCGTGACCAGCGTGCGTTCCAGCTTTGTGCTGAACCAGGTGCTCAACAGCACCGAACTGCCCCTGACCCACCTGCGCACCTGAAAACAACGGTGGGAGCTGGCTTGCCTGCGATGGCGGCGGGCCAATTTGCATCACGGTACCTGACAGACCGCTATCGCAGGCAAGCCAGCTCCCACAGTTCGATGGTGTAGGACTCAGGTCAATGTTGCGTCTGCGACGCTGCCGTATACTGCTCGCTTGTCTTGTCGGAAGAGCCCCATGAACAACATCGATCCCGCCCTGTTTGAAGAATGGATGATGACTGGCCTGGTCAGCATTCTGATCATTTTCATGGGCTTTATCGTCTGGGACCTGGCGAAGAAATCCAAGGCCGGGCGCTTTGGTTCGTTCATTCTGTTTTTCGTGCTGGGCCTGGGCGTGGCCGCGTTCATCATCAAGAGCGTGGTGATCGGCCTGATTGAATCCGGCGCCTTATAAGCGCGCCGGCACTGCCTTCCACTGGCCTTGATCCAGGCCGTCGATCGACCACTCACCAATACGCACGCGCACCAGGCGCAGGGTCGGCAAGCCTACCGCCGCGGTCATGCGCCGTACCTGGCGGTTACGCCCTTCGCGAATCACCAGTTCCAGCCAGTGGGTGGGCACGCTTTTACGAAAACGTACCGGCGGGTTGCGCGGCCATAATGCCGGTTCATCCAGTTGCCGTGCCTCGGCCGGCAAGGTCATGCCGTCGTTGAGCTCCACGCCGTCACGCAGGCGTTGCAGTTGCTCTTCGGTGGGCTCGCCTTCTACCTGCACCCAGTAGGTTTTCGCCAGTTTGTGCTTGGGGTCGGCAATCCGCGCTTGTAGCTGACCATCGTTGGTCAACAGCAGCAGGCCCTCGCTGTCACGGTCCAGGCGCCCCGCCGGGTAAATACCGGGAATATCAATAAAATCCTTGAGCGTCGCACGCCCACCTTCGTCGCTGAACTGGGTCAGCACGTCGAACGGTTTATTGAACAGGATCAACTTCGGCTCGGCCGGAGGCGCCTTGGCAACGCGGCGAGCGGCAGAGTGCGGAGGTTTCACGCCAGGGCGACGTGAATCGGGACGAGTGGGACGGGACATGGCAAAGGAACATCTAACGGTCAGGACCGACAATGCTAGTGGCCTGACCGCCAAATGACCATCCCAACCGCTTAGCGGAACGGCGGTTCGTCGAAGCTGCGCAGTTTGCGCGAGTGCAACGAGTTGAGTTCGGTGCGCAACAGGTCGACCGCCTCGATGCCGATCTTCAAATGCTGGCTGACCGCACGCTCGTAGAACGCGTTGGCCGAACCCGGCAGCTTGATCTCGCTGTGCAGCGGCTTGTCGGATACGCATAACAAGGTGCCGTAAGGCACGCGCAAACGGTAACCCTGGGCGGCGATGGTGCCGCTTTCCATGTCCACGGCCACGGCGCGGGACAGGTTGATCAGCGGGCGCTCCTGGGCCCAGCGCAGTTCCCAGTTCCGGTCGTCATAGGTCAGCACGGTGCCGGTGCGCAGGCGTTTTTTCAGCTCTTCGCCTTTTTCGCCAGTGACCTTGGCCGCCGCCTGCTGAAGCGCCAACTGCACTTCGGCCAGGGCCGGAATCGGGATGTTCGGTGGTACCACGCGGTCGAGAATCCCGTCGCGGCGCATGTAGGCGTGGGCCAGTACGTAGTCGCCGATGGTCTGGGATTGGCGCAGGCCGCCACAGTGGCCGATCATCAGCCAGCAATGCGGGCGCAATACGGCCAGGTGGTCGGTGATGTTCTTGGCGTTGGACGGACCCACGCCGATGTTCACCAGGGTCACGCCATGGCCGTCGGTGGCCTGCAGGTGATACGCCGGCATCTGGTAGCGGTGCCACACCACGCCGGCAGCAATGGCCGAGGCTTCGCCGTGGTCCATGCTCTTGTCGATCACCACGTTGCCGGGCAACACCATGCGGATAAATCGCGGGTCGCTGCGCAGTTGCTCCAGGCCATGCAGGATGAACTGGTCCACGTAGCGGTGGTAGTTGGTCAGCAGGATCCACGGCTGCACATGGCGCCAGTCGCTGCCGGTGTAATGCACCAGGCGACGCAGGGAGAAGTCCACGCGGGCGGCATCGAACAGGGCCAGGGGCAGTGGGTCGGTGTTTTCCCAGTCGTACAGGCCATCGGCAATGCCGTCGGTGGCGGCGGACAGGTCGGTACTGGGGAATACACGGGCCAGGGTTGCGGCGGTGACGCCGGAGCCGGCCAGTTCATCGCCCTGCTCCACCACATAGGGGTACGGGATGTTCTGCTGACTGACGCCCACTTCCACCGTCACGGTGAAGTCGTGCATCAGCGGCACCAGTTGCTCCAGCAGGTACTTACGGAACGCGGCCGGGTGGGTCACGGTGACGCTGTAGGTACCCGGCAGTTGCACCTTGGCATACGCCCGAGTGGTTTGGGGGACTTCACCGTGGCAGTGGTAGGTCAGGCGCAGTTCCGGGTAGCGAAACAGTGCGCGTTGCTCGGCGTCGGGCTCCACGCGGTCCTTGAGGTATTGCTTGAGCGCCTGGTTGAGCGCGCCAGTCGCACGCTCATGCAGCGCCGCCAGCCGGTCCACGGCCTCTTCGGCGGTTTTAACGACAACAAAAGCTTCGGTCACGGTAAGCATCCTGTGTTCTGACTTGCAGGCCTTTATCTTGCCTGTATCCAGGCTTCACCGAAACACCGGAAGTGGAATGCGTTGATAGGTGGGAGCTGGCTTGCCTGCGATAGCGGTGGTCCAGCCAGCAATTATGTAGCTGATAGACCGCTATCGCAGGCAAGCCAGCTCCCACATTTGGACTGTGTTTATTCAGAGGGATTGCGGGGTTGAGCGGGCGACAATCGCTTCCACGTCGACGCCACGCGGCAAGGTGCCGTATACCCGCCCCGACGATTCACCCAGCCGGCTGGCAATAAACCCATCGCTGACCGCCGCATTACCCGCCTCCAACAGCAACTTGGCCTGCAACGCCAGGGCGATGTCCTCGGTCAGTTGCCGCGCCCGATACTGGATATCCTGGGTGTCCATGAACGCCGCCTTCAACTGCTCGATATGCCGCGCCAACTGTTTGTGGCCGTGGCCATCGCCCAGCTCCACGAACAGCGCTTCGAGTACTCCCGGCTCTTTGGACAGTGCACGCAATACGTCCAGGCACTGCACATTGCCGGAACCTTCCCACGTCGAATTCACCGGTGCCTCGCGGTAAAGGCGCGGCAGGATGCTGTCCTCCACATACCCGGCACCGCCCATGCATTCGGCGGCTTCGTTGATCATCGCGGGCGCGCGCTTGCAGATCCAGTATTTGCCCACGGCCGTGACCAGCCGGGCGAATTTGGCTTCATGCGCATCATCAAGATGATCCAGGGCGCGCCCCATGCGCAGGCTCAAGGCCAGTGCCGCTTCGCTTTGCAGGGCCAGGTCGGCCAGCACGTTCTGCATCAGCGGCTGCTCGCTGAGCACCCGGCCACCCACCTGGCGGTGGGCGCAGTGATGGCTGGCCTGGGTCAGCGCCTGGCGCATCAAGGCGCTGGAGCCGACCATGCAATCGAAGCGGGTCATGGCGACCATTTCGATGATGGTTGGAACGCCGCGGCCTTCTTCACCGACCATCCACGCCAGGGCGCCGCGAAATTCCACTTCGCTGGAGGCGTTGGAGCAGTTGCCGAGTTTGTTCTTCAAGCGCTGGATGTAGAACTCGTTGCGCGTGTCATCCGGGCGGTGCCGGGGCAGCAGGAAACAGGTCAGGCCCTTGTCGGTCTGGGCCAGGGTCAGGAAACCATCGCACATCGGTGCCGAGCAGAACCACTTGTGCCCCACCAACTCGTAGGCTTGGCCAGGGCCACTCGCGCCCACGGGGTAAGCGCGGGTGGTGTTGGCGCGCACGTCGGTGCCGCCCTGCTTCTCGGTCATGGCCATGCCGATAGTAGCGCCAGCCTTGTGGGCGATGCCGACATTGCGCGGGTCGTATTGGGTACTGAGGACTTTAGGCAGCCAGAGGTCCGCCAGCTCCGGTTGCAGGCGCAGGGCCGGGACGCAGGCGAAGGTCATGGTCAGCGGGCAGCCGCTGCCGGCCTCGGCCTGGCTGTGCAGGTAGGTCATTGCCGCACGCGCCACATGGGCGCCCGCCTGGGGATGGGCCCACGGCAACGACGGCAGGCCATGTTCGACGGCGGTGCGCATCAGCTCGTGATAAGCCGGGTGAAACTCCACCAGGTCGATGCGATGGCCATAACGGTCATGGCTGCTGAACACCGGTTTGTTCTGGTTGGCCAGGAACCCGGCTGCCATCAACGGCCCACCCGCCAGCGCGCCGTAGGCATCCATGCGCGACTCGGCCCAGCCAGCGCCAAAGCGGCGCGACCATTCCTGCAAAGGCAAGTCGATGCGATACAGGTTGGTGCCGTCCAGGGACGGTGGCTGGTTGGTGACGTCGTGGGTTTCGGCAAACTGATGCAGGTTCATGACGGGCCTCCTGGAAAAAAGGCCGCATCGATTTCAGGCTGCCTGTAGGAGCGAGCTTGCTCGCGAAAAACCTGAGAGCAACGCGCTAACCCAGGAGGGGCGCGTTATCGTTGAGGTTCTTCGCGAGCAAGCTCGCTCCTACAAAAAAACACAGATCGATTGAGGCCGGTTTTTCCAGTTAAGCATCGCCATCGCGCTTAAAAAAGTGGCATACGCGCCGAATGTTCGGCGCTTTCACCCTCATCCGCGCACAGCACGCTACGCTCAAGCGCCGCCTGCAAAGCATCGAAACGCACCGGCTTGGCCAGCCGATCCGTCATGCCAATGCCATGGCAACGCTCACGCTCCGGCCCAGTGGGCGAAGCGCTCAGGGCAATCACCGGCAATTCACCGCAGCCGGGCAATGCGCGAATCTGGCAGCACAACGAGAAACCACCCTCAGGCACGTCCAGCAGTACGGCGTCGAAGCTGTGCGCTTGCAATGCAGCGAGCGCCGCCGGGCCGCTTTCCACGGTTTTGACCCGGTAACCCAGCTTGAGCAACATGCCGCGCACCGCCAGTTGACCCACGCTGTTGTCGTCCACCAACAGTACCGTGCATTCCTGAGGCGCACGCTGTGAAGGCAAAGCCTGCGCAGCCGGCGTCGCCTGCTGCGGCACGGCGCTGACGTCCACTTCCAACTGGAAGCGGCTGCCTTTACGGGGCTCCGAATGATGGGTCAGGCGCCCGCCCAGCAGCTCGATCAACTGCCGGCAGATCGCCAGGCCAATGCCCAGGCCGCCGTATTCACGCGTCATCGAGCCATCGAGCTGAAAAAAACGCTGATACAGCGTGGCTTCATCGAGAAAGGCGAAGCCGATACCGGTGTCGGTGACGATAAAGCTCAGGTGCAAGGCGCCATTCCCTTGGGGCACGCCCACCACCCGCAAGCGCACCGCGCCGACGTGGGTGAATTTGAAGGCGTTATCGAGCAGGCAATCCAGGCACTGGAGCAGTTTGTCGGCATCGCCGATCAGCCGATCCGGCACCTCATCGGCCACATCAATGGAGAACGCCAGGCCTTTGCTCTGGGCGCTGCCGGTGAATTGCTGGCGCAAGGTATCGAGCGCGCCGCGCAGGCTGAATACCTGCGGCTGGGCCACCAGGCGACCGGCCTGCAACTCGGTGAGGGTGAGGATGCCGTTGACCATGCGCATCATGTCCCGCGCCGAGCCGGCGGCGGTTTGCTGGTACTGCGTCAGGTCATCGTCCAATGACACGGTTTGCATCAGCTCCAGCGAGCCGATCACACCGTTCATCGGCGTGCGTAATTCGTGGGTCAGGGTGGCGAGAAATTCGTCTTTGAGGCGGTTGCTGCGGGCCAGTTGCTGGTTGAGCGCTTCGAGTTTCTGGCTGGCATCGAGCAGAATCTGCGCCTGTTGTTCGCGCATGCCGTTGATGCGGTCGGCCAGGGCCAGGGACAACAGCGCCACTTCAATGGCCGAGCCGAGCTGGCTGGCGTACATGGTCAGGAACACGTTAGGCAGGTAACCCAGCACCATCAGGGTATTGACCACCCCGCCGAGCAGAAAGGCCGACCAGGCGATGATGAAATAACGCGCCATGCGCTGCCCGCAGTACCAGGCCTTGATGGCCGCCACGAAGATGGTCACGGTAAACACCAGCGCCAGCGCAGTGGCCAGGCGCAGGGCCACGGCGTAACTGGTCAACAACGCCAGCGCCATCACCAACCCACCACAGGCTGCGAGCGCCAGCAGGATGCGGTTGAGCCAGCGGCTGTGCTGCGCGGTGTGCAGGAAGCTGCGCGCGAACAGGCTGCCGAACAAAGCCGCCGAGCCGATCAGGAAGGGCACCGCCGCATTCGCCCACCACGGGTTGTTCGGCCAGAAGTACTCCACCGCCACACCATTGACCGACAGCTGATACAAGCCGAACGAGGCGATATAGAGGATGTAATAGAGGTAGCTGGTGTCGCGCACGCTCAGGTAGATGAACAGGTTGTAGATCAGCATGCCCAGCAACACACCGTAGATGGCGCCGAGTACGTACAAGCGCAGCGGCTGCTCCTCCATGTAGGCGGTGCCGGCCCATAATGTCAGCGGTGCCTGGATCGAGCCTTGGCTTTGCAAGCGCAGGTAGACGGTTTGTTGCTGCTCGGGCAAGAAGCTGAGCTTGAACAGGTAGTTGCTCTGGCTCACCTCTCGGCTGGAAAACGGCAACGCGCTGCCGGTTCGGGCGGTGAGGCGGTAATTCCCGGTACCGTCGTTCTGGTAAAGGTCCAGGCGATTGAGCGGCGGGTAGGCCAGCTCCAGAAACCAGGTACGTGGCGCGCGGGGGTCTGTGGCGGTGTAGTGCAGGTTGACCTTCAGCCAGAACACCGAGCGTGAATAGCCGGCATTGAGGGTGTCTTTGTCATGGGTCTTGAACTGGGCGGCATAGGCGGGGGAGCTGACATCGGCGATGGTCAGGGCATCGGTTGGGTCTTCGAGCACTTGCATGACCCGGCCCAACGGGAGGCTTCGCGTGTCCTGGTTGAACTCGACGGCGCTGGCGAGCATCGGCAGCCCGCACAATAAAAAAATCAGCAAATAGCGCATAGAGCCCCAGCGTAGCCTGGTCCGGTTGTGTCAAAAGCCCCCCATTCCTTTTGAGAAGACGTACACCGGCGATACAGTAAGTTGTTTGGATGCACTTTAGCATAGCCAGTAAAAGCCATTAGCCACTGCTGGATCTTTTTTTAGGACAGCTCTAGGGCAATGCTTTCAGCTCATTTCCGTGCAGCGCGCAGCCACGGCAAGTCGCGCCGCAGCGGCAAACTTCTGCCATCGCCAGACAGCCACGCAAAAAGCGTTTGGTGGTAAGCTCGCGCACCATGAATATCTACTGCTCTCGCCCCGTTGTCCTCTGTCTCTCCGGCCACGACCCCAGTGG
>NZ_WKCD01000489.1:0-1960 GCF_021606625.1 Pseudomonas sp. PA-4-8C | reverse complement strand
GGCGGGCACCGCACAATGGATGGAAAGCATCGGCCTGGCGCCGGGTACGCTGATGGCGCTGCTGTCGGGCGGTACCGAGTTCTTCGCCGGCCTGGCCCTGATCATCGGTTTGCTGGTTCGTCCTGCTGCATTGGGCCTGACCTTCCTGACGCTGGTGGCGATTTTCTCTGTACACATCCACAACGGGCTGTTCATGGCCAACAACGGTTATGAGTTCGCACTGGCGTTGCTCGGTGGCGCGCTGGCGGTGTTGCTGGAAGGTGCGGGCAAATTGTCTGTCGACCGCGCGATCACTCACTGATCGTTTTGCAAGCTGCACAAAAGGCCCGCTGATGCGGGCCTTTTCGTTGCCCGGGATTCTTGACACTGCCCCACCGGCTTCTCTAGGATGCTGCTCATGCGCCGATTTAAACAGCTAATTGCGGGGCGCCACTGGGTCTCAATGCAGCCCGACAGAAGCACGCTTGCTCACGCAGGGCGTTCTTCGAAATACCGCTAAAGCGCTGGTTCGGTGTTGCCTCTCACCTGCCCGCAGACTTTTGAGGCAGAGACACGACACGATGAATGCACTACGCCCCCTCATACGCCTGGCCCCGATCACCGCGGACCTGACGCAACGCAATCCGAAAATCCTGCTGGGCGGCAAGCACCAGCCGACACTGCTGCGCTATCTGGACGGCTGGCCACGTCGTTCCGGTCGGCCCTCGGCGTTCCTGATCCAGTTTGTTGAAGACGGCGATTCCCTGGCCCGTTTTGCCAGCGACAGTTTCGACCTGGCAGTGATTCAGGCACCGAGTGCCAGCAATGCCCATGAGGTGATCCACCAACTGACGCGCATTGCCCGGCAAGGGCTGATTGCTCGTCGGTGAGCGATTAGTGAAAGATCGCGGGGGTACGACGCCGGCGCTGGTGTAGGAAAAGTAACCAGGCAATCAGGCACAACAGCAGCGGAAGGGGCACGATTATCAGCCCTCTCAGCTGTCGCTCGAAACGCTGCACCGGGGCATAGGCCTGCGCCTTGAATGCATGCAACTCGATGGGCAGCTGCAGGCGCTCCTTGTTCAGTGCCTGCAACTGGGTACTGGTATCCACCGCTTGGGTGATAAGCCGTGTGTGCAGTGGGTTCAACCTTCGCCACGCTTGCTCCGTCTGCTCAAGTCGTCGCTCCAGCTCAACCGAATTTTTCCGATACGCCTGCGCGGCTTGGTCCCGCATCTGATCCAGCCTGTGCAACGGTTGGTGCATGACACGGGGTCGAATGCGTTTGAGTGCGTCGGGCGCCGCCAGGTTATCCAATGTGTTCAATACAAACTGCGCGTTGCCGTTGGGTCGTGCCTGGCTGAGAGTGTCCGCTAGCAGGTCAGTGTCGGCCACGACTACCATCTGAATCAGTTCTGCTTTTTGCAGCCCGGGCGGCTGGCCCTTGAAGCCGTCGGGAAACGCTGAGTAGGCGGGCCCCTCAACGCGCGCCGCGATTACATGGCGCTGCCCTGAAGTTGCCGTTTCATCGATGAGCGAGTCGAATGTCGTCGCCGAGGCAAAGCGTTTGGCGTTCAACAGGGCCGATTGCTCTGAGCTCAGTAGAAGCGGGGTCAACAGTGAGCGGCTTTTGGGCGCTAGCGAAAGTGCGCCACTGCTTGAGACGATGACGCTGTCCAGCCCCCAGGTGCTGATATCTGTCGTGGCCATGGCCTGTCGTGGCAGGTGTAGCCGGGCCGGGTGCAGTACCCGGGGCATTCCCGGACCGGGCGTGGCTGATGAGGCATAAAGATTGTCGATCAACAGCTTGTCCTCCGGCATCTGGATGCCCCAAGCGTTCAGCAGCCCCTCCATTCTCGCGTTCGCTGACACGGCGTCAGCGCCTATCTCGCTCACGGGGTCGATGAACATCATCAACGGGGTGCCTTTCAATACCGATTGCTCAATGGCATATAAGGCCCGCTCAGGTAAGGCGTGCGGC
>NZ_WKCD01000488.1:0-2010 GCF_021606625.1 Pseudomonas sp. PA-4-8C | reverse complement strand
AACTATCGTGACGGGGACGATAATCTTTGCACCATTGACGATCTCTGAACGAAGACCAGCATGCGTTTTAAGTTCAGCTAATTTCGGAAGATAGTAAACTGACAAAACTGTCGTCACCAGCATTAAATACGCAGAACTCAGTCGCCATAGAGCTTCCCAGTATCCAGCACTCTCTACTCCTAAATTTTGAACTACATATTGCCGTACCAAAATCTGACTAACCGGTACACAGGCCGCAGATACGATAGCCATCAGCGCAAATTTAGACAGGTTTTTTGCCGCGCCTTTATCAATTTTTCCGTAAAAATTTGAAATTTTGAACCATTTCAAATTCCAGCATATTATCAATGTAATGAAAAATGCAACCGACTGGAAAGTAGCCAAAGCAATAAGAGCACCGTAGGCTCCCCAGAGCATGACGAAATAAAACACGAAGCCGATAGAAAGTAAGCTACCGACGATGTTAGCCATCACATAGCGAGGTACTTCTTTTTTTCCGACCAGGATAGCGAGTAGAAGAGCATTTAGTACAAAAAACGACAACGCTACGGAAAAACATAAGAACACTGACGCATAAGCTGCGTCGCCCAAAAAAAGCTTTGCGAGCGGAACGCTAAATACTGCAACCAATAGTGAAAACAGGACAGATATGCCTATCGCAAGCGTGCCTGCAGTTTTCCAGATCGTAATCTGCTTAAGCTCATCCTCAACATATTCCGCTGTATATTTGGTCACCCCGGTATTCAACGCTCCGCTCGCAAACGTCGTAATAATAGTCATCGCGTTCTGGAACTGCCCCAACGCAGCGTAACCTGCTGGACCGACATACACGGCAAGGATTTTATTTATTCCTAAAAGGGTCAATATCTTGACCAGGACGGCGATGCTATTAAAAAGACTTGTCTTTATGAGCGTCATACTTACGACTCGTTTGTTGAGAACGAGTTGCAAGCCTTCACTACAGCATGAGCTTCATCATCTGTCATAGTTGGCCCGATGGGAATACTGATAACTTCCTGATGAATGACTTCGGAGATAGGAAAGCTAAGCTCATTCCACTCTTGATAGGCCTTTTGCTTGTGAGGCGGAATTGGATAATGGATCAGCGTTTGAATATTATTGCTCTGCAGATGCTTTTGGAGCGCCACACGCTGAGAAGTTCGAATAACAAATAGATGCCATACTTGGCGAGCCATATTTGTGTCGTAATTACTCGGGTCCAATGGAAGTTGGATGAGAGGGTTAGAGATACCTTCAAGATAAATTTTTGCTATATGCCTTCTTGCCGAAGTATCTTCATCGAGGTGAGCAAGCTTTACACGTAAGAACGCAGCTTGAATCTCATCCAAACGGCTATTGACCCCTTGAATATCATTTTTATATTTCTCGTGAGAACCATAGTTTCTCAATGCTCTGAGGGTCGTAGCAAGCTCATCATCATCGGTCGTAATTGCACCCGCATCGCCCAAGGCTCCCAGGTTTTTACCTGGATAAAAACTAAAGCCTGAAGCATGCCCCCAACTGCCAGCTTTCCTTCCGTCAATTGCGGCACCATGCGCCTGTGCGGAGTCTTCGAGAACTAGCAAGGAATGAGAACGCGCAAACTTCATGATCTCTGGCATGTCAGCCAGCTGACCATAGAGGTGAACAGGGAGGATTACCTTTGTTTTTTCCGTCAGTGCACTGGCGATATTCAGAATATCAATATTCATCGTATCGTTGTCAGGCTCAACCAAGACGGGTATCAGAACGATCTCAGTAATTGCCAATATACTTGCAATGTATGTATTTGCAGGAACAATTACTTCATCACCGTCGTTGAGCTTACCCAGGACCTTCCATGCTCTTAATGTCAAAATCAGCGCGTCAAGCCCATTCGCCACACCGATGCAATGACGCGAACCACAATAAGCAGCGAATTCAGCTTCGAAGTTGCTCAGCTCTTCTCCGCCGATGTACCAACCAGAATCGATGACTCTCGCTGCAGCTGATT
This sequence comes from Pseudomonas sp. PA-4-8C, assembly GCF_021606625.1. NCBI lineage: Bacteria > Pseudomonadati > Pseudomonadota > Gammaproteobacteria > Pseudomonadales > Pseudomonadaceae > Pseudomonas > Pseudomonas sp. PA-4-8C. Next base: position 17 of record NZ_WKCD01000488.1, on the reverse strand, counting down.
TTAGCTCAGAATTATAT
>NZ_WKCD01000487.1:0-2017 GCF_021606625.1 Pseudomonas sp. PA-4-8C | reverse complement strand
CGGCCCCCCAAATCACTGGCGGATTACGGGCACACCGAGCCTAAGCGAGGTGCCGAGTGGTGGGGCAAGAGCGTTTTGCTTACTTTGCCGCTTTTGCAAAGTGAGCCGCCGTCAGGGCGGAACCCTAGGTGGCCGTTACCGCAGCAATGGATATGTACACAATCCAACTGTGTTGACTGCTAGACCGCCTTCGCGAGCAAGCCCGCTCCCACAGTAGGATCATTGGGGTGTCAGGTAGATAGTCGCAGGCTGGCGGGCCGCTATCGCAGGCAAGCCAGCTCCCACAGGTTAAAGCATCGTTCTATATGTAGAACGATCAGGGCCATTTTTGCCGGCTAGTGTTCAAGGGTGAGACGATTTAAGGTGTACTCACTTTGGAGGTACACCATGAAAAAGCTGATTGGTATCTACACCAGCCCCCGCGCCCACTGGGTCGGCGATGGCTTCCCGGTACGCACGTTGTTTTCCTACGACACCATGGGCAAGCACATCAGCCCATTCCTGTTGCTGGATCACGCCGGCCCCGCTGAATTCACGCCTACCGAACAGCGCCGTGGCGTCGGCCAGCACCCGCATCGCGGTTTTGAAACCGTGACCATCGTCTACGACGGCGAAGTCGAGCACCGCGATTCCACCGGTGCCGGCGGCAAAATCGGCCCGGGCGATGTGCAATGGATGACCGCAGCCAAAGGTATCCTGCACGAGGAGTTTCACTCCCAAGACTTCGCCCGTCGCGGCGGTGCACTGGAGATGGTGCAACTGTGGGTCAACCTGCCGGCCAAGGACAAAATGGCGGATGCCGGTTACCAGACCATCGTCGATGGCGACATTCCGGTGCTGCCACTGGCGAACGACGCCGGCCACCTGCGCCTGATCGCCGGGCAATTTGCCGGCACTCAAGGTCCGGCCCGCACCTTCACGCCTATAGACGTGTGGGACTTGCGCCTCAACGCCGGTAAAGCGGTCACGCTGGACCTGCACGCCGGGCGTAACACCGCCTTGGTGGTGCTCAGCGGCACGTTGTTGATCAATGGCGAAGAAGTCGCACGCCAGGGGCAATTGGCGCTGTTCGAGCGCGACGGTAAGCAACTGACCCTGGAGTCCAACGAGGACGCCAAGGTGCTGTTGCTCAGTGGCGAGCCGATTGATGAGCCCATCGTCGGCCACGGTCCGTTCGTGATGAACACCGAGCAGGAGATTCACCAGGCGTTTGCCGACTTTCAGTCGGGCCAGTTCGGGCAAATGCACGCCTGACGGTTCACCGCAACCTCCTGTGGGAGCTGGCTTGCCTGCGATAGCATCACCCTGGTGTAGCTGATACACCGCGGTGTTTGCATCGCAGGCAAGCCAGCTCCTACATTTTGTTTCCAGGGTTCTGATTTCATGCGATCTTCTCGGCATTCGCCCTGGAGTCGCCTGGATGCCCTCATTTATCGCTGATCACCCGATGCTGTGCGCCGTGGCGTTGATCCTGATCGACATCGCCGTGTGGCGCCTTATTTCCCCCAACCTGGCCAACTGGAAACTCGCGGCACGGCTGGTGATTTTCGCGGTGTTCAGCGCCGTGCTGTTCAACGACGGCATGAACCCCATGCAAGCGGCGCCCTATGCCGATGACACCACCTTGCATCTGGCCGCCACGGCGCTGCAGATCGGCTGGTGGTTGTTCGCCGCCCGCACCCTCACGGTGTTGCTCGGCGCAGTGATGATGCAGCGGGTCGGCCATACCGGGCGCTTGTTGCAGGACCTGCTGGGCGCGGTGATTTTCCTCATCGCGATCATCGCCGCCATGGCCTACGTGCTCGACCTGCCGGTCAAGGGCGTGCTGGCCACCTCCGGTGCCGTGGCGATCATCGTCGGCCTGGCCTTGCAAAGCACCCTGAGCGATGTGTTTTCCGGGATCGTCCTCAATACCACCAAGCCTTACCAGATCGATGACTGGATCTCCATCGACGGTACCGAAGGCCGTGTCACCGATATCGACTGGCGCGCCACGCGCCTGCAAACCTCCCAGGGC
>NZ_WKCD01000486.1:0-2018 GCF_021606625.1 Pseudomonas sp. PA-4-8C | reverse complement strand
CAGCTACACCGGCGGCACCTTGCTCAATGGCGGTACGTTGGTGGTCGGCAGCAACACCGCGCTGGGCACTGGCGCGCTGACTGCGGTAGCGGGCACCACGCTGGACAGCAACGCCTCCGTAACCCTGGGCAATGATGCAGTCCTCAGCGCCAGCCTGACGGTCGGTGGCAGCAACGCATTAGCGCTCAATGGCGCCATCAGCGGCGTCGGGGGCCTGGTCAAAAATGGCACGGCAGACCTGACACTCGGCGGCACCAATACCTTCCTGGGCCCTGTGGCCTTGAACGCAGGCGGGCTGATCCTGGCCAGCAATACGGCGCTGGGCGCGGGCGTGTTGAACGCCGCAGGCGGTACCACCTTGGACGCCAGCACGGCGGTCATCACCACTAATGCGATCAACCTGGCGGGCAACCTGGGCATCGGCGGTACCGCTGACCTGACCCTCGGCGGCGCAATCAACGGTGCAGGCAGCCTGACCAAGGAGGGCACGGCCAATCTGATCCTCAGCGGCACCAATGCCTACCTGGGTGGCACCACCCTGAACGCCGGTACGCTGACCTTGGGCAGCGCCACCGCCCTTGGTCTGGGCAACCTTACCGTGGGCGGCGCGGCGACTCTGGATAACACGGCACCGCTGAGTGTGGGCAATGGCGTAGTGCTTAACGCCAACCTGGCCGTCACCGGCAGTAACGACCTGACCCTCAATGGCCTGGTCACCGGCACGGCTGGCCTGAGCAAAGACGGCGTGGCCAACTTGACCCTCAATGGCGTCAACACCTTTCAAGGCGGCACCACGCTCAACGCCGGTACATTAACCCTGGGTACGGCAGCGGCCCTGGGTACCGGCGCCTTGAACGTAAACGGCGCGGCCACTCTGGCCAACAGCACACCGCTGGTATTGGCCAATGCGGTCAACCTCAACGCTGGCCTGACCGTGGGCGCTCTCAACAACAACCTGACCCTGGCCGGCGTGCTGGCCGGCAGCGGTAGCCTGGTCAAAACCGGCACGGCGGATGTGAGCCTCACCGGTACTAACACCTTCAACGGCCTGTTCGATGTGCAATCGGGCAGCCTCACCACGCTGGGCAATGGTGCACTGGGTGTCGGCGCCGGGGTCAATCTGGCGAGCGGTACCTCCTTGAACCTGGGCGGCAGCGCCAGCCTGGGCGCCCTCACGGGTACCGGTATTGCCACCGTAGGCGCCGGCAGCACCTTGAGCGTCGGCAACAATAATCTGGACAGCACCTTCGACGGCATCGTGGCAGGCCTCGGCGACCTGGCCAAAGACGGCACAGGCGCCTTGACCCTTGGCGGCCTCAGCGTGGTGACCGGGGACGCCCAGGTCAACGCCGGCAGCTTGCTCGTCAATGGCTCCCTGGCCAGCGCCAATGTGGCGGTGGGCAGTGGTGCCACCCTCGGTGGTACCGGTACTTTGTTGGGCAACGTGACCATCGCCGACGGCGGCCACCTGGCCGTCAATTCCGGCGCGACCCTCACCACCGGTTCGCTGCTGCTCAATGCCAACTCCAACCTGGATGCAGGCCTCGGCGCGCCCGCGACGGGCGGCACCGCGCTGGTGCAGGTCAACGGCAACCTGACCCTGGACGGCACCCTCAACGTCACCGATATCGGCGGCTTCGGTGCGGGTATCTACCGCCTGATCGATTACACCGGTGGCCTGACCAACAACGGCCTGCTGCTGGGCAGCCTGCCGGTGAACATCCCGGCCAGCGACCTGGACCTGCAAACCGCCGTTGGCAACCAGGTTAACCTGCTGGTCAACGGCAGCACCAACGTGCAGTTCTGGGACGGCAGCCAAACCACGGGCAATGGCACCATCGACGGCGGCAACGGTACCTGGAGTGCAGGCGGCAGCCAATGGACCGGCGTCAACGGCGCATTCAACACCGCCTGGACCCCGAACAGCTTTGCCGTGTTCCAAGGCTCGGCGGGCACCGTCACGGTTGACGGCGCGCAAGCCATCACTGGTTTGCAGTTCGTCACCGATGGCTACAACC
>NZ_WKCD01000485.1:0-2025 GCF_021606625.1 Pseudomonas sp. PA-4-8C | reverse complement strand
GCGCGCGGGGGAGTGAGACACTAAAAAAGCCCCGGACGCCGAGATTCGCCCATTTCGGCAAGACCATATTCCCGCCACCCCACCCGCACGTTAAGAGCTGTGGCCAGGGCGAGCATCTTGGCCCCGCCAGGCATCGATTCACCGTTAAGCCATTTGCTGCAGGCCTTCGGTGTCACTTTCGCCATTTTTGCCAGGCGCACACCCGCGCCCCACTCAGGAATCCCAGCCTCGGCGAGGGACTGCTTTAGGCGCGCTACGAAAGAATTGCGGATTTCTTCTATTTGAACCATGGGTTCATGTTCTCACGCGCTTGCATGTACTTTCAGTTCCGACATAAGATGTACCGTAAGTTCATATTTGACTCGGAGGCCATATGCGGCCGCTCAAGAAATCGATTGATGATGCTGGTGGTGTTCCTTCCGTGGCGATGGCCTGCGGGAAGACCCCGCGCGCTATCTACAAATGGCTTGTTGCCGACGCGCTGCCGCGCACCGAGTACACCGGCGAAACCCAATACGCCAAGAAAATTGCAGAACTGGCTGCCGCCAACGGCAAACCGTTCGAGCCTGCCTGGCTGCTCGCCGAGGCACACCCAAAGAAGTCAGCTGCATAACCCTTTCGAACAACCAAGGAGCCTCACCAATGGCATACGACGACACACGCCACCTGAAAGACCGGGAGATCAAGTCCCGCTATGACGATGAAACCTATGAAGCGTTAAAGGCGGTGGCCCGCCTGCACAAGCTGCAGTTGGCCGTGTTTGTGCGCATGTGCGTCGAGGAGAAGTTGGAAAGCATCGTTGAACCGAATGCTACCGGTAAACACATGCAGGCCTGAAGGCCCTGAAGGAGGCTATGTGCCTGAAACCACGATCTGCCACGGGATCGATGGGCGCCTCTACGAGAAGCTTGAACGTTTGGCGAAGGATGCGGGCATGACGCCCGACGAATACGCCGCAAAGCTTGGAGCAGAGCGTTTTTTCGAGAAGACCAGGCCAAGAGGCGCCGGAAAGATCCGGCATCTGCCAACAACAAGGCGAGAACCGCCGAAGGTCGTATTAGGGCCTGAAAAAGGAGGGCCTGATGAAGACCTCAACCAATAAACCCAAATCGCAGGCACAAAAAAGCCGGGGTGCGATCCCGGCTTTTTCACAGCGCTTGCAAATATCGTTTCAATCTGGAGCCGATTATGCACACCTCTAATATCGATGTACAGGCCCTGAATAATCCCGCGCCACGTTTTATGCAATCGCAAAACGTGGCGCGGACAATGGCCCTTAGTCTCGGCGGCGTCAAAATCAAGCAAGACCTTGAAGGTCGGTATTGCCTGAATGACCTGCACAAGGCGGCGGTGGCGGATGGCGCGAACAAGCGTACCAAAGAGCCGGGCAAGTACATGGCAACCGAATCGTTCACGGAAATGTTCGATGAATTAACTACCCAGAATCCGGGTAGTTTACCCGTGGTGACTATTGAGGGGCGCAGCGGCGGGACTTACGTGGTCAAGGAGCTGATCTACGCCTATGCAATGTGGGTCAATGCTCGATTCCACTTGCACGTGATCCGCACCTTCGACGCCGTCGTCATCGGACACATTCAGCTTGTCGAAGGGAAGCAGGCAAGGGAGCGGGCTCGCCTTGAGGCCCCGGCCTTAACTGACGCAATTAAGCACGGCCGTCTCGCCGCCGGCAAAGAAACCAAGCACTACCACTTCAGTAATGAATTCGACCTGATCAACCGAATCGCCCTGGGCATGCCCTCCAAGGCTTACCGCGCTGCGCATTGCATCAGTCCCACCGATTCCATCCGCGACCACCTGACTCCCTGCGAGATTCGGTGCATCGAACACTTGCAGCGCGTCAACGCTTCTCTGATCGACGTGGGCATGGACTTCGAATCCCGCAAGCAGAAGCTCAGCCAGATCTACATCCAGCGCCATAGCCGGGCTCTTCTCTCCGAAATTAAGCGCCTGGAGTTCTGATCATGAAAGACGAACCAAAAATCCAGGCGACGATGATTGATGATG
>NZ_WKCD01000484.1:0-2029 GCF_021606625.1 Pseudomonas sp. PA-4-8C | reverse complement strand
GATTATTATAGTTAACTCGGCAGTCTTGAAAACCGGCGGACGTTAATAGCGTCTCCAGGGTTCGAATCCCTGGTTTCCCGCCAAGATTCATACAAAAGCCTCGCGAATGCGGGGCTTTTGTGTTTCTGGGGTTTGGTTATGCCGGGCTATTCATGCAATAGGCCTGACTCGAAAGGCCAGAAACACCGGCCCGAATGGGAAGGTACTGACTTCCAGCTCATCCAGTGGATTGAGCGTGTGCGTGCGGCTTCCAGCGTTGCTGTAGATCACGTGGCTGCTGGATACAGCAATGTTGATCTTGCCGGCGGCCGCCTGGATTAGATTCACCTTGAACCCTTCAATTACGTCATCACCGATTGTCAGCGTGACATCTGTATCGCTGATGACCAGGATCGACTTGCCTGAATCCGCCATGGTCAAGGGCCTGCTGCCGGTGATAGAGACATTGGTGTGCACATGTCCGCCAGCGTGATAGCTGACCATCCTCGGATCAGCGAAGACCCGGGCAAAGGAGCCGACATAATTCACACTGGCGCGCATGTCGTCGAATTGCTCGACCACATAAGTACCGATGCTGCCGGAGACTTCCCCGTTGGGGTCCAAAACCCATTTGCGTCCCACCATCAACCCGATCTGGGTATTGGCACGTACACCGGCACGCATTTCTTCCAGAAAGAGTTGGCTGATCTGGCCACCGCCTTTGCCCTGAACATAGGTAAATCGCGCAATGGAATGGCTGTCGCCAGTGGGGCTGCCCTGGGCAGTATCGACCTTGTAGTCGACAAAGTCTGCCGAGACGATGGTGGTCGTGGTGTTGGCGTTTGGCGCCCAGGTAAAATCCAGGACTCTGCCGGTTTTGACCTGCTCTAGAGAGGTAGTGGCTTGTGATGTAGTAGTAGAGCCTGACTGCTTCAAATCGTCATTCATGATACTCATCCGTAAGTGGGGTGTGGGTCGAAAGTACACGAAGCAAATGACCGCCGTCATCACGCCACGTTTTCTACAAGACCATGCTGTCTTGCCTTTCAATGCTTGCGGGTGCCTCCATGATGCTAGTGTCTGAAGGCGTTTGGGCTAAACAATATCTGCCCGAGATTGCCAGCAAAGCGCCTTACAAAAAAGCCTACGCAGAGATGCTCAGTTATCCGGACTGGGTCAGTAAAGCTCAGGGCACAGCGTCGCCAGTCGAGACAGTTTCGGCGGATGGTAAACGCTTTACGGTAGGCCACATGTGCAAGCCACATGATTGTGCAGACAATCAGCTAATCGTGGTCTTTAACGCAGATGGAACAAAGTCCTGGGGGCTACTGGCGACTCGTCCAGCCGATGGAGATGCATTCAGTAAGCAATTACTGGGTTATCCCGACAGTGTCGTTCAGGGCCTACTGAATAAGTCGTTTGCTGACAACAATCCCGAAGATTGATGACCGGTGTCGCGCTGCTGCGGCAAGCGGTGGGTGGGTAGAACGACCATCAGATAAGATGTAGCGACCAGCCAGCTTGTTACGGTTATCGTGGATGTTAAAGTCGCACAAAATTTTTCGAAGGAACGATATGCGAGGCTTAATCGGAGCATTACTGCTTGTTGCTATTGGGGGGTGCTCCACATCGCCTATATCTGCAGACATCGCAGACCCTGTGCCATCCACAAGAATGTATGCCTTTACGGAAAAGAACGCGGCTCAGTTGGTGGTGACTAGAGACTCGGGCATCTACGGAGCTGAAGTCCGTTTTATTTTGCATATTGATGGAAAACCGGCTGCCGAGTTTCACCCTGGGGAGGTTGCCAAGTTTGGGCTGGCCCCTGGCAAGCATATTCTTGGTGTCTCGAAATACATGCTTTTCGGCACCTCAAGAATCATCGAATCAGAAATTGATATAAAGCCGGGAGACCTTGTTCGCCGCAGAATTTCTCAGCACGGCAGCAGTTTTTCTTTCACCCCGACTGCCTACTAAACGCCATTCGTCTGACGCCTGGCACTCTCAATCCCGTCGCAGCATCTCAATCCTAAGCGCGGATATCCCGAGC
>NZ_WKCD01000483.1:0-2054 GCF_021606625.1 Pseudomonas sp. PA-4-8C | reverse complement strand
CGCCAGCGCACCGCCCCCCTTCAACGCGTCGATGTAATCTCCTGCCGTGGCATAAAAAACCGCGCAAACAGCTCCGACTGAGATTTGATATTCAGCTTGCTGTAGATATTGCGGCGGTGAACCTTGATGGTTTCCGTCGACAGCGACAGCTTGCCGGCGATCTCTTTGTTGGAGAACCCACTGAGCAGTAACTTGAGCACGTCTTTTTCACGCGTCGTTACGTGTGTTTCCAACTGAGTGAGTGCCTCGGCCCATGGGGTCGGCTCGGTGAGGTTTTTTGCCGGGTCAGTTTCAAAGCCCATGCGTTGATGCATCATTGCTGTTACCCACGGCTTGATCATGTCCAATACCGTTATCTGCGCCTGGGTGAAGCGCAGGTTGCTGCCAAATGACATGCACAACGTTCTGTCGGCATCGAGCCGTACGTTGTATTGCGCCTCATCGACCGAGATGTACTGCGCAAAATATTGTTGGTAGTACTCGGTTTCCCGGAAGTGTTCCGGCGCAATATCGAGCAGATGGAAGAACCCGCTCTGCGGGTTTTCTCGATCAGCGATATAGAACGGGTCCAGCAGATACAGGCCTTTCACATAGCGATGAATAAAGGCGTCGATTTCTTCGCTGTCGGCCACCTCGGGCAGGCTGATCACACGCACTGCGTGGTCACCGAAAACCAGCACCACCCAATTGTCTATCTGCACATATTCATTCAGTACCCGAATCAGCGAACTCCAGAACTCCGGGCGATTGAGCTGCATGATCAGTTTTCCAACCGATCGGTGCCAAGCCAGGCTATGAAGGTCAAGCGACATGTTCTACCCCTTTAGGGTTAGGGCTTTGCAGGCCAGAGCTAAGTACTTGTAGGTATTTACTATTCGTCGAGGCTCGGTATATTCACCCCGAGCTTACGATAGCCATGAAGGCGCGTCGTGTGGACAGGGATAGTCATATGAGTCGAGCACACTTGCGAGCTATTTTTTTAGCGTCGTTTATGGGCGCTGCAATCAGCACGCCCGCAGCCGCCGCTGAAAATTCGGTGTATCTGTATAACTGGTTCGGCTTTCTTGAGCCGCAGACGCCCAAGCAATTCCAGCAGGAGAGCGGCATCAAGCTGCATATGGATGCTTTCGACAGCGCCGAAACCATGCAGAGCAAGGTCATGGCTGGGCGCACCGGTTATGACCTGGTGGTGGCCACCTCCAATGTATTGCCCGGCTTGATCAAGGCCGGGGTGCTGCAGCCGTTGGATCGTGCGCAGTTGAGTAATCTGTCGCACATCGACCCTGACATCCTGTCCCTGCTGGCGGTCAATGACCCCGGTAACCGCTACGCCGTGCCCTATGTCTGGGGTACCACCGGCATTGGCTACGACGTGGATAAGGTCAAGGCGGCACTGGGTGATGACGCTCCGGTGGACAGCTGGGACCTGATCTTCAAAGAAGAAAACATCAGCAAGCTCAAGTCCTGTGGCGTGGCCATGCTCGACTCCCCCAGCGAGATCATTTCCATTGCCTTGCACTATCTAGGGCTGCCCAGTAACAGCACTGACCCAGAGGATTACCAGAAGGCCCAGGCGCTGTTGTTGAAAATCCGTCCCTATGTACTCTATTTCGACTCTTCCAGAATCGACACCGACCTGGCAGACGGCAATATCTGTGCGGTCGTCGGCTGGGCCAATGGTGCACTGGCGGCGCAGGCGATTAATGAAAAGTCCAACAGTGGCCGCAAGATTGCCTACAGCCTGCCGCGGGAAGGGGCGTTGGTCTGGTCTGAAAACTGGGTGTTGCTCAAGGACGCTCGCCACCCCAAGGCCGCTCTGGCGTTCATCAACTACATGCTGCGGCCACAGGTGATAGCCAAGACGTCCAACTACATGCTTTATCCCAACGCCAACAAAGATGCCACTGAGTTTGTCGAGCAAAAATTGCGGGATAACCCTTGGATCTATCCCGATAAAAAGACCATGGCGACATTGGTTCCGCTTGAGCCCTTGCCGCTGAAGGCCGAGCGTATTCGCACGCGGGTCTGGACCAAGGTTAAAAGCGGTACGTGAT
>NZ_WKCD01000482.1:0-2057 GCF_021606625.1 Pseudomonas sp. PA-4-8C | reverse complement strand
GCGACAGTCTCGTGGGCTCGGAGATGTGTAATAAGAGACAGGTCCTTGACCATCACCTGCACGGTCGTGGCCGGCCCCGGGATGGACGCCGGCTCGAATTCCGGGGACTGCACATGTTTCCAGGCCAGCTTTACCAGCACCGTGCCGTCGGGGAATGGCAGCGTTGAATCCTGATAAGCCTTGATGGCCAAGTCATTGCCCAGCACGGCTCGCAGTTCGTTCAGGGGGGCCGCTTCCTGCGCCGGCGCAATCAGCGGCCATAGGCGGTAGTTTTCCGGCAATTTCACGCCATAGATCGGTGAGGCGTCGCCCGAGGCGACACCGGTAGCGGTCAACGCTGCGATTGCAATGGCAGCCGACATCGCGGCCAGAAATTTCAGCTTCATCATCGCCCTCCTCTCAGCCGGTTTTCAAAGATGATCGGCGTCGATCACCGCCTGGGCGAAGGCTTTCGGCGCTTCCTGCGGCAAGTTGTGGCCTACACCACCGGTGATCAATCGGTACTCATACTTGCCAGTGAAGCGCTTGGCGTACGCTTCGGCAGGTGGATGCGGTGCGCCGTTCGCATCACCTTCCAGGGTGATGGTGGGCACGCTGATGGATGGAAATGCCGCGAGTTTCTTCTCCAGCGCATAGTATCTGGCCTCGCCCTTGACCAACCCCAGGCGCCAGCGATAGTTGAAAATCGACACGGCCACGTGATCAGGGTTTTGCAAGGACGCCGCGCTGCGCTCATAAGTGGCGTCGTCGAAATTCCACTGTGGTGACGCCAGCTTCCAGATGAGCTTGGCGAAGTCATGGGTGTTTTTCTCGTAGCCCAGGCGCCCACGCTCGGTCGCGAAGTAGAACTGGTACCACCACTGCAGTTCGGCGGCTGGCGGCAATGGCACCTTGCCCGCCTCTTGGCTGCCTATCAGGTAACCGCTCACAGCGACCAGGGCTTTCACTCTTTCCGGCCACAGTGCGGCAACGATATCTGCAGTACGGGCGCCCCAGTCAAACCCACCCAGCACCGCCGTCTTGATCTTCAGCGCGTCCATGAAGTCGATCAGGTCGGTCGCTAGCGCAGCGGGTTGACCATTGCGAACTGTCTTGGCCGAGAGAAAATGCGTATCGCCATAACCACGCGCGGAAGGGATCAACACTCGATATCCCTTGTCCGCCAAAGCAGGAGCGACATCAGCGTATGCGTTGATATCGTAGGGCCAGCCGTGCAACAAAATGACCACAGGGCCATCGGCTGGGCCGAGTTCCGCGTAAGAAACGTCCAGCAGCCCCGCTTTCACATGCTTAAGAGCACCGAGAGAGGTGTGAGCTCCCGGGGTGATAGCCCCAATGGTGGACGCGGGTACATCAGCCGCGCTGGCTTGGGAAAAACCGACAGCCACCGCTGCGAATTGCAGCACCGCTGCTGCCAACAGCGATGGGGCAAGACCCCGCAGGCGGCTGGATTTATTTTGATTGTTCAGCAAGGTCATCTCCATGGTATTTCTCCGTAGCGAGCCGCCGAATAGCGGCCCGGTGTGTTGACTGGATTGCGTATGAGCTACTGAGCTGTCTTGGTTGCGCTCAGCTTGGCGCGCAGCGGCCGGAAGGCCTCCCGCAACTCTTCGCTGAACAATTGAGGTTGCTCCCAGGAAGCGAAGTGGCCGCCCTTGTTAACCTGGTTGTAGTAGGAAAGTGATGGGTAAGCGCGTTGCGCCCAGCTTTTTGGCGCCTGATAGATCTCGTGCGGGAAGACCGTGATCGCCACCGGCACCTTGATGCTTGCGGTGTTCTGCGCGGCAGCGCTGAAATTGTTGTTGTTGTTTTCCCAGTAGAAACGCGATGACGATGCGCCTGCGTTCGTCAGCCAGTACAGGCTGATATCGTCCAGCATCTCGTCACGGGTCAATACCCGTTCAGGCTGGCCATCACTGTCCGTCCACGCGGCGATTTTCTCGTACATCCACGCCGCAGTTCCGGTAGGCGAATCGGCCAGCAGGTAACCGATAGTCTGCGGGCGCGTAACCATCATCGCGCCGTATGCTGCATTGCGGCCGAAGAAGGTGCTCAAG
>NZ_WKCD01000481.1:0-2069 GCF_021606625.1 Pseudomonas sp. PA-4-8C | reverse complement strand
CTTCGGTTTCAAGTGCCCCATCGAGGTCATGACCGAGCTGATGGCCAAGCATCACGAGGCTCCCGCCTCAATCCAGTAACTGTGTTGCACTCAGCTCCTGCAACCGCCGAACAACATAGGTGCAGACTCATGACTAAGGGCCTGCAGCGTCATTTCAGCGAGCCGTTTAGTACTACCCATTACATTTGTAGGTCGAACAGCCTTGTCTGTGGAAATTAAAACAAAATTATCGACACCCGCCATCAACGCAGCTTGAGCGGTGTTCAAGGTTCCAATGACATTATTCAACACGCCTTCTGCAATATTGTGTTCAACCATAGGCACATGTTTATATGCGGCTGCGTGATAAACAGTATTAACGCGCCACGTTCTCATAACATCCAAAATTTTGGATTGATCTCGTACCGATCCGAGAATAGGTAGAAGCCGAACCGATAGCGACTCACGAGTTACACGCTGTTCGAGTTCAGAAAGTATGCTATAGAGATTAAACTCACTGTGCTCATATAACAGCAGTGTCGTCGGTTGCAGTGACAGTATTTGACGGCATAACTCTGATCCAATAGAGCCTCCAGCACCTGTCACAAATACGACTTGCCCTCTAATACAGTGCTCCAATAGTTCGGCCTGAGCAGGAACTGCATCACGCCCTAAAAGATCCGCAATATCGACTTCTTGAATGTCATCAACCTTCACCCGGCCGCTCGCCAGATCCATGAATCCAGGTACGCTACGCACATGAAGAGGAAAGCCTTCCAATAAACCAAGAACTTCACGCCGCCTTCCGCGCGAAGACGAAGGAATGGCCAACAATATTTCCTGAGCACCTGTGATATCGATCATCTGCTGAATATGCTTAGGTTTGTAAACCTGAAGTCCCGAAATGACCCGATCAGCAATACTGGCATCATCATCGATGAATGCCACCGGACGCATTAATCGCCCCATTCGGAGCGCAGCAACCAACTGATTACCAGCTGCACCTGCGCCATAGATAGCAACTTTGGGTAAGCCATCATCGCGACTAGCAAAAGGAACGTGCTGCGCTGCAGCAAACCAGTCACCCAAGAAATATTGACGCATGCCCAACCGCAAGCCACCTACCATAATCAAACTCAACCACCAGTAGTTGAAAATGATCGACCGAGGTACAACATTTTGATGATTGCTATACCAATATACCACTACCCCCAAAATAAGAGAGGATAAACTCACCGCCTTTATTATTGCGATTAACGCATCATTGCCAAAATATCGCATTACGGCGCGATACATGCCAAATCGAATGAACAGGGGTATGGAAATAACCGGACAGCTAAGAAACAGCCATAAATGCTGCCTCACCGGATTACTCATTTCATCAATGCCCAGGCGAACGACAAATGCCAGCCACAGCGCAAACCACACCAGTAAAATGTCCGCAATTACCTGAATCACACGTTTCTGGCGGCGTGGTAGACCCAGTAGCGCTGTTCTAATTTTATCCATAACCCCGTTGTTCGCCCCTTGCACCCTAAGTCAAAAAAATCCCGCAGTGCGTGATCAGAATAAGCAACGTTAGTCTACTGTATTTTGAACCTATACTTAAAGATCATTCCGCTCCAGCGCGCCGGCCCTAAATCGCAAAGCCAACGCGACCAATGGGACATAAGCCAGAAGCACTCCTAGCACGCCGTCTAAAATGGAAAGCCCGACGCACAGTGCAATCGGCAACAGGAAAAATACATTAATGGACAACACTGCAAGCGTCACCGGCAAATGGCTCCCTAGCTGGCGAGAGGCGTGCTAGTAGGCATGACTTCTATGCGCTTCGTATACCTTGTCACCTCGAACCAAACGCCTGACCAGCGTGAATGTCGCATCTACAACGAAAACACCCACTAAAATTAGCCATACCCAAAGCAGCTGAGGAGCGGTCCAGGCTGCATATAGAGACAAAACTCCGAGCATCACCCCCAGAAAACCGCTACCTGCATCCCCCATAAAAATTTTCGCAGGAGGAAAGTTCCAATACAGAAACCCAAAAACCGCACATGAGAGCAGCAAGGGCGCACCAATTAGCTCTGTGT
>NZ_WKCD01000480.1:0-2082 GCF_021606625.1 Pseudomonas sp. PA-4-8C | reverse complement strand
ACTATCAAGTGTTGTTTGGCGGCCTCGCCAAAGAATTTGGCGTGACCCTGGTGGCCGGCTCCATCGCCCTGCCCAACCCAAGCGTGATCCAGGGCCAACTGGAAATCGGCCATGGCGCGCTGTACAACGCCAGCGTGGTGTTTGCCGCCGACGGCTTGCCGCTGGGCCAACCGCAGCGCCAGCTTTACCCGATCTACGATGAGCGTGGCTTTATCGAGCCGGGTGATGAGCATGCCGTCAACGTTGTCGATACTCCCGCGGGGCGCCTGGGCATCTTGGTGGGCAGCGACAGCTGGTACCCGGACAACTACCGCAAGCTCAACGAGCAAGGCGCGCAATTGATCGCGGTGCCCGCTTTTGTGACCGGCCGCGACACCTGGGAGCGTCCGTGGCGTGGCTTCAAGAGCGTATCCACGCCCTCTGAAGTGAGCCTCAAGCCTGAAGAAACCAGCGAGGGCGCAGCCTGGCGTCGCCTCACCCTGATCAGCCAGCCACCCGTCAGCCAAGCCACCGCGGGCATGAGCGTCTTTCTGCGCGGGCAGTTCTGGGACCTGGGCAGCGCCGGCCAGAGTTTTCTCAGCCGCAATGGGCAAGTCTTCGCCGATGGCGACGCTCGTGGTGCGCGCCTGCTGAATATCTGGCTGTAGCGCCGTGAAGCCGGTGCGCCTGGGGGATCTGTCGGTGGGCTTCGTGCATACCCTGGCCGACGCCATCCACAGCCACGGCCTGGACCCGCAGCCCCTGCTGCTGCAATACGGCCTTGATCCGGCGCGCCTGGCTGAAGCCGGTGCACGCTTGTCGATCCCGCGCTACATGCGCCTGGGCCACGCGGCCATCCAGCTGACCGGCAACCCCGGCCTGGGCTTGCGCATGGGCCAGCTCAGCCGCTTGAGCCAGGCCGGCCTTGCCGGCGTCACCGCCGCACAAGCGCCCACTGTGCGCGAAGCCGCACGCACGCTCACACGCTTTGAAGCGCTTTACGGTTCCAACTATCGCGGGCAATCAAGCTTTCATGAAGACGCCGAAGGCGCGTGGCTGCGGTTTTATTCCATCAGCCCCTACAACGCCTACAACCGCTTTGTGGTGGATTCGATCATCGCCGGCTGGTTGCAGCAGCTGTCCGGCCTGGCGCAACAGCCGGTGCAGGCCCAGCGGATTGAAATCGAGTTCGACGCGCCGGACTACCACGACCACTACAAGGTGCTGGGAGAGGGTGTGGTGCACTTCGGCGCAGAGGTCAATCAACTGCGCCTCAGCCAACCGACCCTGGCGCTGCGCAACCCACAGCATTGCCCAAGCACCTGGCACCTGTTGCTACAACTGTGTGAAAGGGAATTGGAGCAACTGACTCGCACCCGCAGCCTGCGCGAGCGCATTACCCGTTTGCTCGGGCCGATGCTCAATGGTGGCCGGGAACCCGACCTGGAGGAAGTGGCGGCACGCTTGAAGCTGCCCACCTGGACATTGCGGCGCAAACTGGCCGAGGAAGGTACGCAGTTTCGCGCGATTCTCAATGACACCCGTCGCGACCTGGCCATGACCTACATTCGCGACACGGAACTGGCGTTCGGCGAGATCGCCTACTTGCTCGGTTTTGCTTCAGCCCAAGCCTTCCAAAGGGCCTTCAGGCGCTGGAACAACCAGACCCCAGGGGAATTTCGCCGCAGTCAGCGCCACTCCGCCTGAAGTAGGTGTTACAGCTCGGTGGCATCGTCGGCTGGGTCCAGTGGGTCTAGCTCGAATGCCTGGTACTCCAGCAGTTCTTCCTGGTAATCGTCCATGGTGGACTCCTTCTTCATGTTGAAAGCGGTTGCAGATTAATGACCTGCGAACCCAGCCTAAAGTGCCGTCATGACGAAAAAATGTCGACGTCGTGACATTCCTGCTCTTCAGGATTAAACGTAGCAGCGATCACAGGATTTAGCTTAACCGCAACCTCGCACAACATGTGGGACCTAGCTTGCCTGCGAAGACGGCCTGACAGCCGACGCCTATCCACCTGACACCCCACGGTCCAACTGTGGGAGCTGGCTTGCCTGCGATGACGCACTGCCAGCCGACACCTATCTATCTACCTGACAC
>NZ_WKCD01000048.1:0-28994 GCF_021606625.1 Pseudomonas sp. PA-4-8C | reverse complement strand
CTGTTCCAGTGGTACCACGAAGCGCTCAATGCCTTCCTCAACACCTGCCCGACCGGCAACGCCTTGCAGCATCAGTTCGGCCCACGCCTGCTGCCCTTGCTGGAAGCTGCCGACGACAGCGAGTGGCAAGCCCTGATCGACGAAGCCCGTGCCGAGCGCGAGCGCCTGGAGCAGGAGTTGCACACCGGTCGCGACCGCTTGCTGGAACTCAACTCCGGCGGCGCCGGCGAAGGCGATGCGCTGGTCGAGGACATCCTCGAACAAGACGACCAGTTCGCCCTGCCTATCTACATGGAAACCCTGTTCGACGCGTTCGGCATCGACAGCGAAGACCATTCGGAAAACGCGCTGATCCTCAAGCCCAGCGAAAAAATGCTCGACGCCAGCTTCCCCCTGGGCGACGACGAAGGTGTGACCATCACCTACGACCGTAACCAGGCGCTGTCGCGCGAAGACATGCAATTCATCACCTGGGAGCACCCGATGGTGCAAGGCGGCATGGACCTGGTGCTGTCCGGTTCCATGGGCAACACCGCCGTGGCGCTGATCAAGAACAAGGCGCTCAAGCCAGGCACCGTATTGCTTGAACTGCTGTATGTCAGCGAAGTGGTCGCCCCGCGCTCCCTGCAACTGGGCCGCTACCTACCGCCGGCCGCCTTGCGCTGCCTGCTGGATGCCAACGGCAATGACCTGTCGGGCCGCGTGTCGTTCGTGACCTTGAATGACCAGCTGGAAAGCGTGCCACGGGCCAGCGCGAACAAATTCGTGCAGGCGCAGCGCGACCAACTCACACCGCGCATCAACGCCGGCGAAGAGAAGATCGCCCCACGTCACGCCGAACGCGTGGCCGAAGCCAAGCGTCGCCTCGCGGCAGACACCGACGAAGAGCTGGCGCGCCTGACCGCGTTGCAAGCGGTCAACCCGACCGTGCGCGACAGCGAGCTGGTTGCCCTGCGCAACCAACGCGAGCAAGGCCTGGCCATGCTTGATAAAGCGGCGTTGCGACTGGAAGCGATTCGGGTGCTGGTGGCAGGTTGATAAACCGCTGAACGTAAAAGGCCCGCTTAGTGCGGGCCTTTTTAGAGATCGTTCCCACGCTCTGTGTGGGAATGCATCATGTGACGCTCTGCGTCACGACTTTAAAGCGGACGCAGAGCGTCCAGAGCGGCGTTCCCACGCAGAGCATGGGAACGATCACTCGGTCTCACGCCGTTACCGCAGTTGCCGGCACCTCAACCGCACTCAACCCTTCCTTCATCCGCTTGGCATCGCGCACAAAACTGCGCGAGGCCTGGAACAGAAACAGCATGGTCAAGAACAGCGCCACCGGAATCAGGTACATGGCGTCATGCAAGCCCACGGCTTTATAAGCCTCGGTCATCTGCTGCGCCCCGTCCGCATACATCGCCGAATGAGCAAAGTGATCGGACAGCGCCCCGACCACCACCGGCCCCATGCCACCGCCGAGCAAATACAGCCCGGCAAAAAACAGCGCCATCGCCGTCGCGCGCAAACGCGGTTCGACCACGTCCTGGATCGCGGTATACACGCAGGTATAGAAGTTGTAGGCAAACAACCAGCCCACACTGAACAGCGCGACAAACACCCCGATTTCGACACGCCCGGCATGCAATGCCCAGGCGGTGGTAACCGTGGAGATGATCAAGCTGAACGCGGCAAACAACAACCGGCCATTGGCGACACGCTGATGAATCTTGTCGGCAATCCAGCCGCCCAGCGTCAATCCCACCAGGCCGGTCAGGCCGACGATGACGCCGGTCGCGACGGCCGCGTCCTGCAACGGCATAAGGAAATAGCGTTGCAGCATCGGCACCAGGAATGAGTTGCACGCATAGGTAGCGAAGTTAAAGCACAACCCGGCCAGCACCAGCCACAGGAAGGTCGGCACGGCCAGCACGCGGCGGATCGGGCGGTCGACGCGCTCCTGGGAAACTTGCACGGTTTCCGCCGCGCCGCGCTTGGGTTCTTTTATGTAGAACATAAACACCGCCAGGATCAGCCCCGGCACCGCCGCGATAAAGAAGGGCGCGCGCCAGCTGTCGAACGCCTTGACCATCGCACCGATCGTAAAGAACGCCAGCAACAGGCCCAACGGCAGGCCAAGCATGAAAATCCCCATGGCTCGGGCGCGGCGGTGGGCGGGAAACAGGTCGCCAATCAGCGAATTGGCCGCCGGTGCATAGCTGGCTTCGCCAATGCCAATGCCCATGCGCACCAGCAGGAAGGTCCAGAAACTGCCGACCATGCCATTGACCGCCGTCAGCCCGCTCCAGGCAAACAGGCCCCAGCCCATCAACTTGCTGCGTGAACCGGTGTCGGCCAGGCGCCCCAGCGGCAGCCCGGCAATGGCGTAGACGATGGTAAAGGCGGTGCCGATGATACCGAGCTGAAAGTCGCTCAAGTGCCATTCCATGCGGATGGGCTCGATGATAATCGCGGGGATGGTGCGATCGAAGAAGTTGAACAGGTTGGCCAGGAACAGCAGGAACAGAATGCGCCAGGCATTCGCCGCTTGGGTCGAGTTCTGCATGGGTCCGTCTCTTTTATTGTTATGAGAGCTGTGATGCCCGGTGCATCCTGCTCAGGTCACTGCAACATAGTCAGGCTGGCGGTGATTGTCTGTAATGATTCGTAAAGCTGATAGGGCATGATTTCACCCAGGCAACAGGGGATTTTGCCCACGAAAATATAAGTGCGTACCCCTCTTCCCAACGGCCATGGCACGGATAGAATGGCGAGCCTTTCGCAGCACCCTCCTCCTACTTTTCTTATTGATGACGCCCATGTCCGAAGCCAGTCCGTGTCTGAATTGCGGTGCCTGCTGTTCACACTTTCGCGTGTCTTTCTTTTGGGGTGAGTGCGCCTCGTCCGGGGGCACGGTGCCCGATGAGCTGGTGGTGCAGATCAACCCCAGCCGCGTGGCGATGATCGGCACCGACCGCAAGCCGGCACGGTGCTGCAGCCTTGAAGGTGAAGTCGGACAAGCCACCAGTTGCTCAATTTATGAACAACGCTCCAGTGTATGCCGTGAGTTCGAGGCGTCTTGGAGCCAGGGCGTGCAAAATGTCGATTGCGACGCCGCCCGTGCCGCATTTGGCCTGGCCCCGCTGGAGGCCCCGCACTTCGAACTCGACCTGCCCATCAGCGCTTAGCACCAAACGCTATGGAAGGCATATCAAAATAATTTGAGATCAAAACGCCATTACTGATGGCAAATTTCGAGAGACTCCTATACTCGACCTCATAGGTCATCGCCGCTGGCAGTGACAGGGCTCTGTGACGGGATAAGCTATGGAATGGCTGGGGCAGCATTTTTTTACCGACCTTCCAGACAGCGGGCATTTATTGCTCAATTGCACTCATAACCCGTTTCTGGTGCTGCTGGCGTACCTGGTCGCCTGCGCGGCGGGTTTCGGTACCCTGGACATGGCCGAACGTGTCGGCCATGTCGAAGACCCCACCGCCCGCCGCCATTGGCGCTGGCTGGGTGCGGGTTGCCTGGCAGGCGGCATCTGGTCGACCCACTTCATCAGCATGCTGGCCTTCCAAGCGCCCATTGCCATTCACTACGAACTGATCATGACGTTCGTCTCGCTGCTGATTGCCCTGATCGCCTCGCTGCTCGCCATGCAGACCCTCAGTCATACCCACCTGCGTTTTCATCAGTACCTGGTGGCTTCGGTGTGGATGGGGCTGGGTATCGCGCTGATGCACTACGTGGGCATGTCGGCCATGCGTTCCCAAGCCCAGGTGTACTTCGAAACGCGGCTGTTTTTGGCCTCGGTGGCGATTGCCATGGGCGCCAGCCTGGCGGCGTTGTTGCTGTCCAGTTACCTGCGCAATGGGGCCGGCGTGTTTCACCAACTGCTCAAATACGCCGCCAGCCTGGTGCTCGGCGCCGGGATCCTGAGCATGCACTTCACCGGCATGGCGGCCATGCAAATGCTGGTGCCCAGCGGCACGGATCTGTCGTTGCGGGCCGATGACAACCCGATTCAACTGGGCCTCTCAGTCGCGATGATCACCTTGCTGGTGATCGGCAGCAGCGTCAGCGCAGCCCTGGCCGACAAGAAGCTGCAACACAAGGAGCGCGACCTGCGCCGGGTCAACGCGCTGCTCAGCGAACTCGACCAGGCCCGCGCCTCGCTGCAACAAGTGGCCCACTTCGACGCGTTGACCAGCCTGCTCAACCGCCGTGGTTTCAATCAGATCTTCGCGGAGAAAGTCGCGGAAAAAACCCGCACTCAGGGCATGATGGCGGTGATCTTCCTCGATATCGACCACTTCAAGCGTATCAATGACAGCCTGGGCCATGATGCGGGCGACCAGCTGCTCACGGTGCTCGCCGGGCATATCAAGGGATCGATACGCAGCCATGAAGATGTGGTGGCACGCTTTGGCGGCGATGAGTTCTGCATCCTGGTCAATATTCATCACCGCGACGAAGCCCGGCACATGGCCCAGCGCATCATGCAGAAGATGAAAGAACCCATCGAACTGGCCGGTCGGCGCATGGTGATGACCACCAGCATCGGCATCAGCCTGTTTCCCGAAGACGGCCACACCTGCGAAGAACTGCTTAAAACCGCCGACCTGGCGCTGTACCAATCCAAGGATGCCGGGCGCAATTGCTTGAACTTCTTCAGTTCCAACCTTAAAACCCGTGCCTTTCTTGAGCTGCAACTGGAAGAAGAACTGCGCGCCGCCTTACGTACGCGCAGCCAGTTGGTGCTTTTTTATCAACCGATCTTCGACATGAAGCTGGGCAAGGTCACGCGCCTGGAAGCCCTGGTGCGCTGGCAACACCCCCAACACGGGCTGCTGGCCCCGGACCGCTTTATCGGCATTGCCGAGAACAACGGGCTGATCGCCGAGCTGGACCACTGGGTATTGCGCCAGGCCTGTCACGACCTGAGCCTGTTGTCTGACCGGGGCTACACCGAGTTGATCATGGCGGTGAACTGCTCGGCGTTGAACCTGGCGCGTGACGAACTGGCCGATGAAATCGAAGACGCCCTGCGCTTCGCCGGCATCGGCACCAACCGCCTGGAACTGGAAGTCACTGAAAACGCGTTGATGGGCAATATCAGTAGCACCCTGGCCCTGTTGCGGCAGATTCGCGCCCTGGGTGTGTCACTGGCCATTGATGACTTCGGCACCGGCTATTCGTCGCTGGCTTACCTCAAGCGTTTGCCGCTCAACACTTTGAAGATCGACCGCTCGTTTATCCAGGACATCCCCAAATCCACCGCAGACAGCGAAATTGTCCAAGCGATTATTGGCATGGCCCACACCCTGCATTTGCAGGTGGTCACCGAAGGCGTGGAAACCCAGGCGCAGTTCGAGCTGTTGCTCAAGCATGGCTGCGACTACATCCAGGGCTACCTGCTCAGCCCGGCGGTGCCCTTCGACGACATCATCGGCGTGATGCAGGGGATTGCCATGCGTAATCCGCTATATCCGCTCAGCGTGGAAGGCAAAGACGCTCCACCGCCAAACGACCCAGCTGCGGGACGTATCGGCCCGCCTTCTATTGTCAGGCCGATCCGCTGAGACCAAGACGCGCAAGCTGACGATTTGAATGCGCGCGCTGCAGCGCTGAGTCATACGCCGAAACAATTGCGCGGCTATTTCCCGACGACCTGAACTGTGCCCGTGACGTTTACGTCACCCTCGCCTGTGATCTTTCGCTACGGCAAGGTGCCATCACGCGATAAGCGGTTACTCCCCTACACACTTCAGCGCGTGAAAAATACGCACCTTTTTAGTGCTGGCAATTCTTACGCCGCCCTTTCCTGGATCAGAATCCATGGCGAGACCACCACTGCCCACAAGCTCGGATCACGTTCCACCAGGTCCAACGCCCGCGATGCAGACACTTCGCCAAGACTCCCGGCAGCTAGCCAGGCGGCGACTTTGTCACGGTTGTCTTCGGCCATTCCTTCGGCGGCCTCGATCAAATCCAGGCTGGCATCGACCCACAATAGGGCACCCTTGGCAAAGAACGGTTCAAGCTCCTTCCAGGAAATTTCGGCTGTTTCACCGAGCAGCTTGGCATAGAGGGTGCTTGGTTCTTGCGTCATGGGAATTCACCTGAGTAAAAAATCGGCGCAATCATAGCCCCGTCGCTCAGGCAGAAAAACCCAGTAGCAAATGAAGTAGCGATTGAAAGCGCCAGGAAAGCCAAGGAATGCCTTGAAAGCTGTTAGCAACCCGCCGCGATTCTGTCTTTTTCTTTCATTTAAGCGACATACCCAGGTTTTGCCCCCAGCTGCCAGCTTTTCAAGCGATCAGCCAGCGCTCTACACTGTACCGGTACAGTTGCCAGGGCAATGCCGGGGGGATATCCGCGATATCTGATCCGGTTCTGCAGCTCACAAGGCCGCTAGAACTATAAAAAATACAACAGTAAGAGTGGAGCACTATGAATAAGGCTACTAAGCAGATTTCCAAACTGTTTGCCGCTATGGTCCTGGCTGGGGTTGCCGGCCATTCGTTCGCAGCCGACACCATCAAGATCGGCATCGCCGGTCCCAAGACCGGTCCGGTGACGCAATACGGCGACATGCAATTCATGGGTGCCAAGCAAGCCATCAAAGACATCAACGCCAAGGGCGGCGTAGACGGCAAGATGCTTGAAGCCAAGGAATACGACGACGCTTGCGATCCAAAACAAGCCGTGGCCGTTGCCAACAAAGTGGTCAATGATGGCGTCAAGTTCGTCGTCGGCCACCTCTGCTCCAGCTCCACTCAGCCAGCGTCGGATATTTATGAAGACGAAGGCGTCATCATGATTACCCCGGCTGCCACCAGCCCTGAAATCACTTCCCGTGGCTACAAGCTGATCTTCCGCACCATTGGCCTGGACAGCGCGCAAGGCCCAGCGGCCGGCAACTACATCGCCGACCACGTGAAGCCGAAAATCGTCGCCGTACTGCACGACAAGCAGCAATACGGTGAAGGCATCGCCAGCGCCGTGAAGAAGACCCTTGAAGAAAAAGGCACCAAGGTTGCCGTCTTCGAAGGCCTGAACGCCGGTGACAAAGACTTCTCCTCGATCATCCAGAAACTCAAGCAAGCCAATGTCGACTTCGTCTACTACGGCGGCTACCACCCTGAGCTGGGCCTGATCCTGCGCCAAGCCAAGGAAAAAGGCCTGAACGCCAAGTTCATGGGCCCGGAAGGCGTGGGTAACGACTCCATCTCGCAAATCGCCCAGGGCGCTTCCGAAGGCCTGCTGGTGACCCTGCCGAAATCCTTCGACACCGACCCTGCCAACAAAGCCATCGTTGAAGAGTTCGCCAAGAACAAGCAGGACCCAACCGGTCCGTTCGTGTTCCCGGCCTACTCGGCAGTTGAAGTGATTGCCGGTGGTATTGCTGCGGCCAAAAGCGAAGACACCGCCAAAGTGGCCGAGGCCATCCACGCCGGTACCTTCAAGACCCCTACGGGCGACCTGAGCTTCGACGCCAAGGGCGACCTGAAGGACTTCAAGTTCGTGGTCTACGAATGGCACTTCGGTAAACCAAAAACCGAAGTTTCCCCTCAGTAAGCCAGGCGTTACTGGTCAACAAGCCCACTGTGCAAGCAGTGGGCTTTGTTTTACGAGGTTTATGGGCCATGTCACCCGCGATCCGGGCGCTGGCTCACCTGAAAATCTTAAAACCGTCACCAGCGGTTCGCTGGCAAACGCTTTGTGCAACCTGGTCACAGAACAGGGCACCGAGCCGGAAATGACTCCACCAGTGAAATGCGTATCGGGTTTTTAGGAGCGCTGTAATGCCTGAGATCTATCATTTTTTCCAACAGCTGGTTAATGGCCTGACCATTGGCAGCACCTATGCCTTGATAGCCATTGGCTACACAATGGTTTACGGCATCATTGGAATGATCAACTTCGCCCATGGCGAGGTGTACATGATTGGTTCCTACGTGGCCTTCATCGCCCTTGCCGGGCTGGCCATGATGGGGATCCACTCCCTGCCGCTGTTGATGACCGCTGCGTTTTTGGCATCGATCATCGTGACCAGTGCCTATGGCTACAGCATCGAGCGGGTTGCCTACCGTCCCCTGCGGGGCAGCAACCGTTTGATCCCGCTGATTTCTGCCATCGGCATGTCGATTTTCCTGCAGAACACCGTATTGCTGTCCCAGGACTCCAAGGACAAGTCCATTCCCAACCTGATTCCGGGGAGCATCTCCTTCGGCCCGGGTGGCGCACAAGAAGTGCTGATTTCGTACATGCAGATTCTGGTTTTCGTGGTCACCCTGGTGGCCATGCTGGGCCTGACGCTGTTCATCTCCCGCTCCCGTCTGGGGCGCGCCTGCCGGGCCTGTGCCGAAGACATCAAGATGGCCAACCTGCTGGGCATCAACACCAACAACATCATCGCCCTGACCTTCGTCATTGGTGCTGCGCTGGCGGCCGTGGCGGCCGTGTTGCTGAGCATGCAATACGGCGTGATCAACCCCAACGCCGGCTTCCTGGTGGGCCTCAAGGCCTTTACCGCGGCGGTATTGGGCGGCATCGGCAGCATTCCGGGCGCCATGCTCGGCGGGCTGGTGCTGGGTGTGGCCGAAGCCTTTGGCGCCGATATCTTCGGTGACCAGTACAAGGACGTCGTCGCGTTCGGCCTGTTGGTTCTGGTGCTGTTGTTCCGTCCGACCGGCATCCTGGGCCGTCCGGAGGTTGAGAAAGTATGAGCAGATATCTTAAATCGGCGTTTTTCAGCGCCTTGCTGGTCTGGGCCGTGGCCTTTCCGGTACTCGGTCTCAAGCTGAGCATTGTCGGCATCAACCTTGAAGTGCATGGCACCGGGCCTGTCACCCTGACCGTCATCGCGCTGTGTTCGGTGCTGATGTTCCTGCGTGTACTGTTCACCCAGCAGGTTGGAGCCCTGTTCAAGGGCAACCGTGGCCCGTTGGTGTCGCCCAAGGTCAGCCAATTTCTGACCCTGCCGCGCACCCAGCGCTACATCATCATCGGGCTGATCATCGCGGCGCTGATCTGGCCGTTCTTCGGCTCGCGCGGCGCGGTCGACATTGCCACGCTGATCCTGATCTACGTGTTGCTGGGCCTGGGCCTGAACATCGTGGTGGGCCTGGCGGGCCTGCTCGACCTGGGTTATGTGGGCTTTTACGCCGTGGGTGCCTACACCTACGCGCTGCTCTCGCATTACCTGGGCTGGAGCTTCTGGATCTGCCTGCCACTGGCCGGTATGGCGGCGGCGACGTTCGGCTTCCTGCTGGGCTTCCCGGTGCTGCGCCTGCGCGGTGACTACCTGGCCATCGTGACCCTGGGCTTCGGCGAAATCATTCGCCTGTTCCTGCGTAACCTTACCGACATCACCGGTGGCCCCAACGGCATCAGCAGCATCCCCAAGCCGACATTCTTCGGGCTGTCGTTCGACCGCAGCGCCGCCGAAGGCATGCAGACCTTCCACGAGTACTTCGGGATTGCCTACAACCCGGTGAGCAAAGTGGTGTTCCTGTACCTGGTCGCGCTGTTGCTGGCATTGGCGGCCCTGTTCGTGATCAACCGCCTGCTGCGCATGCCCATCGGGCGCGCGTGGGAAGCGTTGCGCGAAGATGAAATCGCCTGCCGCGCCCTGGGCCTGAACCCGACCATCATCAAGCTTTCCGCATTCACCCTGGGCGCTGCGTTCGCAGGTTTTGCCGGCAGCTTCTTCGCCGCTCGCCAAGGCCTGGTGACGCCGGAATCGTTCACCTTTATCGAGTCGGCGATCATTCTCGCCATCGTGGTATTGGGTGGCATGGGCTCGCAACTGGGCGTGATCCTGGCGGCCATCGTGATGATCCTGCTGCCGGAAATGATGCGTGAGTTCAGCGAATACCGCATGTTGATGTTCGGCGCCATGATGGTGCTGATGATGATCTGGCGTCCTCAAGGCCTGCTGCCCATGCAACGTCCACACATGGAGCTGCGCAAATGAGCCGCGAGATCCTGAAAGTCGAAAACCTGAGCATGCGCTTCGGCGGTTTGCTGGCGGTCAATGGCGTGGCCCTGACCGTCAAAGAGAAACAAGTGGTAGCACTGATCGGCCCCAACGGCGCCGGCAAGACCACGGTGTTCAACTGCCTCACCGGTTTCTACAAGCCGAGCGGTGGCAGCATCCTGCTGGACGGCCAACCGATCCAGGGCCTGGCCGGCCACGAAATCGCCCGCAAAGGCGTGGTGCGGACCTTCCAGAACGTGCGGTTGTTCAAGGACATGACGGCAGTCGAGAACCTGTTGATCGCCCAGCACCGTCACTTGAACACCAACTTCTTCGCCGGCCTGTTCAAGACCCCGGCGTTCCGCAAAAGCGAGCGCGAGGCCATGGAATACGCGGCGTACTGGCTGGACAAGGTCAACCTGACCGAGTTCGCCAACCGCCCCGCAGGCACCCTCGCCTACGGCCAGCAACGACGCCTGGAAATCGCCCGTTGCATGATGACGCGCCCGCGCATCCTGATGCTCGACGAACCTGCCGCCGGCCTGAACCCCAAGGAAACCGAAGACCTCAAGGCGCTGATCAGTGTGCTGCGTGAGGAAAACAACGCCACGGTGCTGTTGATCGAACACGACATGAAACTGGTCATGAGCATCTCCGACCACATCGTGGTGATCAACCAGGGCACGCCGCTGGCCAACGGGACGCCGGAGCAGATCCGCGACAATCCTGAAGTGATCAAAGCCTATTTGGGGGAAGCGTAAAATGCTGCAATTCGAAAACGTTTCCACTTTCTACGGCAAGATCCAGGCCCTGCACAGCGTCAATGTGGAAGTACGCCAGGGTGAGATCGTCACCCTGATCGGCGCCAACGGTGCCGGCAAATCGACCTTGCTGATGACCTTGTGCGGTTCGCCGCAAGCCTACAGTGGCAGCATCCGCTACATGGGTGAAGAACTGGTGGGCAAGCACTCGGCAGAGATCATGCGCAAGAGCATTGCGGTGGTGCCCGAAGGCCGTCGAGTGTTCTCGCGCCTGACCGTCGAAGAGAACCTGGCCATGGGTGGGTTCTTTACCGACAAGGGCGATTACCAGGAGCAGATGGACAAGGTGCTGCACCTGTTCCCCCGCCTCAAGGAGCGTTTCAGCCAGCGCGGCGGCACCATGTCCGGCGGCGAGCAGCAAATGCTCGCCATCGGCCGGGCGCTGATGAGCAAGCCAAAGCTGTTGCTGCTGGACGAGCCTTCCCTGGGCCTGGCACCGATCATCATCCAGCAGATCTTCGACATCATCGAACAGCTGCGCAAGGACGGGGTGACGGTGTTTTTGGTCGAGCAGAACGCCAACCAGGCGCTGAAAATCGCTGACCGCGCCTATGTGCTGGAGAATGGCCGAGTGGTGATGCAGGGCACCGGTGAGCAATTGCTGACCGATCCGAAAGTGCGGGAGGCGTACCTGGGCGGCTAAACACAGGCTGCCATAGAAACCGGATCAAAAATGTGGGAGCGGGCTTGCTCGCGAATGCGGTGAATCAGCCAGGAAACTGTTGGCTGACACACTGCATTCGCGAGCAAGCCCGCTCCCACATTTGTTTGGTGTGAACCGTACTATTGAATTTATTTTCGAAGTTTGTGTAACGCAATTCGTCGAGCTCTCTCTAGTGGTGCATGCAGGCAATCAAGCCTGCGCATTCAACCACTGCTGGAGACACACCATGACCACCAAACTGTCCGCTGCCACCCTCGTTCTGGCCCTTGGTTCTGCCCTGAGCCTGTCCGCCCTGACCACCACCGCCCACGCGGCCGACGACATGCAGAAGTGCTACGGCGTGGCTGAAGCCGGCAAGAATGATTGCGCCGCAGGCGCCGGTACTTCCTGCGCGGGCACCTCTAAAACCAAAGACCAGGCCAATGCCTGGAAACTGGTCCCCGCCGGCACATGCACCCAGACCCCAAGCACCACCTCGCCGACCGGTTTTGGCCAGGAAGCGGCCTTCACCGCCAAACCCTGAACCCCG
This sequence comes from Pseudomonas sp. PA-4-8C, assembly GCF_021606625.1. Taxonomy (NCBI): domain Bacteria; kingdom Pseudomonadati; phylum Pseudomonadota; class Gammaproteobacteria; order Pseudomonadales; family Pseudomonadaceae; genus Pseudomonas; species Pseudomonas sp. PA-4-8C. Next base: position 17,003 of record NZ_WKCD01000048.1, on the reverse strand, counting down.
CGCAGCCTGAGTACTGATGATGACGCTTACAGCCCAACACGCGGTCTCACCGGCTCAGGCGCCCGGCCTGCCCTATCGGGCCGGGCTGGGGCTCAAGACCGAGCACTTCACTGAGGTGCTCGAGACCCGCCCCGACATCGGTTTTTTCGAAGTACACGCCGAAAACTACATGGTGGCCGGCGGCCCGTTTCATCACTACCTGGGGTTGATTCGTGCGCAATACCCCCTGTCACTGCACGGCGTCGGCCTGTCCATCGGCGGCGAAGGCCCTCTGGACCGCGAGCACTTGGCTCGCCTGGCCACGCTGATCGAACGCTACCAACCCCAGTCTTTTTCCGAACACCTGGCCTGGTCCAGCCACGGCCCGGTGTTTCTCAACGACCTGCTGCCCCTGGCTTACGACGCCAGCACCCTGGAGCGGGTATGCGCACACGTCGACCAGGTACAAAGCACGCTCAAGCGCCCGATGCTGCTGGAAAACCCGTCCACCTATTTGCAGTTCCAGCGCTCCACCCTGGACGAAACCGACTTCATCAGCGAGATCGTCCGCCGTACCGGTTGCGGCCTGCTGCTCGACGTCAACAACGTCTACGTGTCCTGTATCAATCACCAGCGCGACCCGCTGGCCTACATCGATGCCCTGCCATTGCACGCAGTGGGTGAGATTCATCTGGCCGGTTTTGCCGAAGACACCGACAGCCTGGGCGACCGCCTGCTGATCGATGACCACGGTGCGCCAATCGATAACGCCGTGTGGCAGCTGTATGCACAGGTATTGGCACGGACGGGAGCGGTGGCCACGCTGATCGAGCGGGATAACCAGGTGCCCGCGTTCAGCGTGCTGCAAGCAGAGGCCCGACAGGCCGAAGGGTATTTGTCGCAGGTGGCCCGATGAGTATTCAGCAGGCATTTGCCCAGGCTTTACTGGCCCCGCAAGCAACCTGCCCCGAGGGCGTGTTCAGCAGCAACGGTGCTGAGCCGACGAGCCGCTTTGCGGTGTATCGAAACAATGTCCATAGCGCGTTGATCAATGCTTTGGCGGCCGCCTACCCGGTGGCGCGGCAACTGGTCGGCGATGAGTTTTTCCGCGCCATGGCCGGCTTGTATGTCCAGGCCCACCCGCCTATCAGCCCGTTGATCAGTGAGTACGGCGGCACGTTCGCTGACTTTATCCAGTCTTTCGAACCGGCCTCAAGCGTGCCCTACCTGGCCGATGTCGCCCGGCTGGAACGCTTGAGGGTCAGCGCTTATCACGCGGCGGATTGCCAGGTTCTGGATCAGCACAGCGTACTTCGGCAACTGCAAGGCTGCGCACAACTGGGACAACTGCGTGTACGACTGCATCCGTCACTTGCCACGCTGGAATCTTCCTACGCGGTGGTATCGGTTTGGGCGGCGCATCAGGTCGACGGGGCTATCGCCACTTTGAACCCCTGGTATGCCCAAGGCGCGATGGTCTTGCGCCAAGGGTTGGCGGTCAAGGTATTCGCCATCGACCGCGGGTCTGTGACCTTTATCAACCGACTCAACCAAGGCGCAGGGCTGGAGATGGCCATCGCTGACGCCCTGCAAGCCTCTGACGAATTCGATTTGCACCAATGTCTTACGCTGTTGATCAGCCACGACGCCATCACCCATTTACATCTGCAACCCGAGGTATCGCCATGAACTTTCCCGCTCCCTGCCTGGTAAAGCGAACCGTCGCACTGTTTGAAAAAATCCCTTACAGCCTGATCGCCTTTATCGCGCGCTTCTCCATTGCGGCGGTGTTCTGGAAGTCTGGCCAGACCAAGGTCGAAGGCTTTGCCATTGACCTGATCAGCGGCACCTTCCAATGGGGTGAGCCCAAACTTGCCGCCTCGACCCTGTTTTTATTTCGCAGCGAATACCAATTGCCTCTGCTGTCGCCGCAGGTGGCCGCGCACCTGGCAACCTTTGCCGAACATTTTTTTCCGGTATTGATCCTGCTGGGGTTCGCCACGCGTTTTTCGGCCCTGGCCTTGATCGGCATGACCTTGACCATCCAGCTGTTCGTCTACCCTGACGCCTATCCCACTCACGGCACCTGGCTTGCGCTGTTATTGCTGTTGCTTGCCAAAGGCCCAGGCTGCCTGTCCATCGACCACCTGATTGCCCGCCGCTATCGCTGAAGCCGATCCAGCGCTTCGCCGCTGCGCTTGAACCAGTCCACCAGGTAGTCGGCCAACACCTGGGTACGCCGTGGCAGGCCGCCCTGGTAGGGATGCACCAGGTACATCGGCATGCTGCGTGTCTGATAGTCGCGCAGCAGCCAGCGCAATCGGCCGTCAGCCAGTTCCGCGGGTAGAACGTAGGACGGCAGGCGGGCAATACCGGCGCCGACCAACGCGGCTTTTTTCAGCAGGTTGTAGTGGTTGGAGGCGAAGGTGCCGCTCACCTTTACCCGCAGCAATTCGTGTTGCTGGTGGTACAACCATTCCTCGCGGCCGCTGTAATGGCTGTTGAGCAGACAGCTGTGCGCCGCCAGGTCCGCCGGGGTCAGTGGTTCGCCATGCTGTTCCAGATAAGCCGGGCTGGCGCAGGTCATTTCATGCCAGGCCAGCAAGGGTTTGGCCACCAGGCGTTCATGTTCGATGGCGCCGGAGCGTACGCCCAAGTCAAAGCCATCCCGTGCCAAGTCTCGGTAGCTGTTATTGAGCTCCAGCTCGATCTGCACCTGGGGATACTGCTTGGAGAATTCCAGCAACAAACCATCGAAGAAGGTTTCGCCCAACGACACCGGAACGGTCATACGCACAGGGCCGGCCAAATCATCTTTGAGTCGCGCCAAGGCCTGACGGGCGCGCTCCACCTGCACCACCAACGCTTGTGCCTGGGGCAGCAACGCCGCGCCGGCAGCGGTGAGGCTCAGCTTGCGCGTGGTGCGGTGCAGCAGTACCACGGCGAACTGCGCTTCCAACTGGCTGATGCGCTTGGACAACTGCCCTTTGCTGCAGCCCAATTGTGCGGCCGCTACGGTGAAACTACCGGCCTCGATCAGCACGGCGAACGCCGCCAGGTCATCCATTTCGCTCATGGATTGTTTCCATTTGAAAACCAAAGGTTGCCTATTAGCGCGTTTATCCGACTAAAAAGCCACACTAGACTGAATGCAAACCCATACCACTGCAGGAGCGAGCTTGCTCGCGAAAAACTCAAGATCGCCGCCGTGTAGTCAGTTTTACCGCGTGATCGTTGACGTTCTTCGCGAGCAAGCTCGCTCCTACAGGGAATCAGCCCAGAGGAACAGCACGATGAAAATCCTATTGATCGGTGCCAGCGGCACCATCGGTTCAGCGGTCAAGGCGCAACTGGCCCAGCGCCACGAAGTGATCAGCATCGGCCGCACCAGCGGCGACTTTCAGGTGGATATCAGCGATAGCGCCTCGCTCCGCCGGCTGTTCGAGCAGACCGGCAAGTTCGACGCCCTGATCTGCGCGGCAGGCAACGTCAACTTCGTGCCCCTGGCAGACATGAACGACAGCGATTTCGAACTGGGCCTGCGTGACAAGCTGATGGGCCAGGTCAACCTGCTGTTGATCGGTCGTGAGTACGCCAACGATGGCGCTTCGTTCACGTTCACCAGCGGCATTCTGAACCGTGATCCGATCCGCACCGGCGCTTCGGCGGCTTTGGTCAACGGTGCATTGGATGCCTTCGTCAAAGCGGCGGCCATTGAATTGCCACGCGGCCTGCGCATCAACTCGGTCAGCCCGACGGTGTTGCTGGAAGCCATGGGCAGCTATGCCCCTTATTTCCGCGGCTACAAACCTGCTCCCGCCGCCGATGTGGCGCTGGCGTACGCAAAAAGCGTCGAAGGCCTGCAAACCGGTCAGACCTTTATCGTAGGTTGAAGGTGAGATCCGTAAGAAACGCCTGAAGCTGGCAAGCGGGCTTGTGATGCACGGCCAGCCTGCGTAACGTGGCGGCACTTGCCTGGAGACCCGATAATGCGCGCCGCCCGTACCCTCGCCCTGTTTGCCTTGCTTCCTCTGTTCGCCGCTTGCCAATTGTTTGAAAGCGAGCCGGCCAAGCCATCGACTGTCGGGCTGACCCGTATGCAGGGTGAGTTGACGGCGGTGGACGGCAAACTGCTGTTTCAGCCATGCGGCGACCAGCGCAGCTACGTGGTCAACGACACCGGCGGCACCAGTGTCCTGCAGGAAGCGGCCTCGCTGGCCGGCCAGCAGGGCATGTTGTTTGCCGACCTGCGTGGCAAGTTTTCCGGGGTCGCCAGCGGCACCCAAGGTTCAGTAGACCTGCAACAGCTGTATCGCGTCGAACGCTCGACCTCAGCCTGCTCCGACCCGGATTTCAAGCGCATGATCCTGCGGGCCAATGGCCATAAACCCGCCTGGGCAATGAATGTCACGGCCAAGGGCATGGTGCTGGAACGCGAAGGCCAGCCACCTTTGGCAGTGCCGTACGTCGAGGAACAACTGGGCGACGGCCGTTTCAACCTGATGACCGAAGCCAATAACCAGCACATCGAACTGTGGGTGGCGCCCCAGCGCTGCGTCGACAGTGTGAGCGGCAGCCTGCAACACATGAGCGCCGAGTTGCGCGTGAACGGCCAGGTGCAGCGCGGTTGCGCGGCGTTCGGCGGCTCGCGGGACGATTAACCTGACGGAAAGTCGCCATTGGGGCTTATAATCGCCGGTTTGCAAAACAGCCGGCCTTCTTGCCCGCCGCCTACCGGATCCTGTCATGTTACGAATCACTGAACTCAAGCTGCCCATCGACCATCCCGAAGAAGACCTGCGCACGGCCATCGTGCAGCGCCTGGGCATCGCCAGTGATGACCTGCTCGATTTCACCCTGTTCAAGCGCAGCTACGATGCGCGTAAAAAGACCTCTGAGCTGTGCTTCATCTACACCGTCGACCTGAACGTGAAGGGTGAAGCCCCTCTGCTGCTCAAGTTTGCCGATGATCGCAACGTCAATCCGGCACCGGACGTCAGCTACAAGGTGGTGGGCCAGGCGCCGGAAGGCCTGGCTGAGCGGCCAATCGTGGTGGGCTTTGGCCCCTGCGGGATTTTCGCCGGGCTGCTGCTGGCACAGATGGGCTTCAAGCCGATCATCCTCGAGCGCGGCAAGGAAGTACGCCAACGCACCAAGGACACCTGGGGCCTGTGGCGCAAAAGCGTGCTCAACCCCGAATCCAACGTGCAATTTGGTGAAGGCGGCGCCGGTACCTTCTCCGACGGCAAGCTGTACAGCCAGATCAAGGACCCTAAATTCCACGGTCGCAAAGTGCTGCACGAGTTCGTCAAGGCCGGTGCGCCGGAAGAAATCCTCTACGTCAGCAAGCCCCACATCGGCACCTTCCGCCTGACCGGCGTGGTGGAAAACATGCGCGAGCAGATCATCGCCCTGGGCGGTGAAGTGCGCTTCGAACAGCGGGTCACCGACGTGCTGATCGAAGACGGCCAGTTGAACGGCGTGGTCATCGACGGCGGCGAGCAGATCCTCTCCAAGCACGTGATTCTTGCCTTGGGCCACAGCGCCCGTGACACCTTCCGCATGCTCCACGACCGTGGCGTGTACATGGAAGCCAAGCCATTCTCCGTGGGTTTCCGTATCGAGCACCCGCAGTCGCTGATCGACGCCGCACGCCTGGGCAAATACGCTGGCCACCCGAAGCTGGGCGCAGCGGACTACAAACTGGTGCACCACGCCAAGAATGGCCGTTCGGTCTACAGCTTCTGCATGTGCCCAGGCGGCACCGTTGTGGCCGCGACCTCGGAACCCCATCGCGTCGTGACCAACGGTATGAGCCAGTACTCGCGTAACGAGCGCAATGCCAACTCGGGCATCGTGGTAGGCATCACCCCCGAGGTGGATTACCCGGGCGGCCCGCTGGCGGGTATCGAGTTGCAGGAGCGCCTGGAGTCCCACGCCTACATCCTCGGCGGCAGTAACTACGAGGCCCCCGCGCAACTGGTGGGCGACTTCATCGCCGGCAAGCCCTCCACCGCGCTGGGCAGTGTGGAGCCGTCCTACAAACCTGGCGTGTCGTTGGGCGACCTGGCCCTGGCCTTGCCGGACTTCGCCATCGAAGCCATCCGCGAAGCTTTGCCGGCGTTCGAGAAGCAGATCAAAGGCTACTCGCTGCACGATGCGGTGCTGACCGGCATCGAGACCCGCACTTCGTCGCCGTTGCGCATTACCCGCAATGAGTCGATGCAGAGCCTGAACGTCAAAGGCCTGTTCCCGGCCGGTGAAGGCGCAGGCTATGCCGGTGGGATTCTGTCGGCGGGTGTCGACGGGATCCGGATCGCCGAGGCGCTGGCGCGGGATATGCTCGGCATCGAGGCCTAAAGCACACTGGCGGCAAGCATAAATCCAATGTGTGGCTTGCCTGCGATGAGCATAGGTATCTACACATCTTGGTGTGACGCTGGACCTGTGGCGAGGGAGCTTGCTCCCGTGACGGACTGACAGCCGACGCTGATCTAACTGACACACCACGATCCAAATGTGGGAGCTGGCTTGCCTGCGAAGACGGTCTGACAGTCAGCACAGTTGGATTGTGTACATATCCATTGCTGCGGTAACGGCCACCTAGGGTTCCGCTCTGACAGCGGCTCACTTTTGAAAAGCCGGATTGCCGGCCCAGTCAAAAGTTAGCAAAACGCTCTTGCCCCACCACTCGGCACCTCGCCTAGGCTCGGTGTGCCCGAACACAGTCTTGAATCCGTGGGCCGCCGCCCCGCGCCATCCATGGCGCGGGGCGGCTAAACCGGCATCCCTGCCGGTTTACCCCCCAAATCACTGTCGAATTACGGCCAGCGTGGTTTAACGGGGCGCTTAAGGTCAAGATCACAAGGCAGGAAAGTGAATCCTGAACGCCGCCCCACCCAACGCTGAATCTCCCAACGTCAACCGCGCGTGATAGCTTTCAATGATGTCCTTGACCACCGCCAGCCCTATCCCCTGCCCCGGGTGCTGGCGGTCGAGCCGTTCGCCACGCTGCAGAATCCGTGCACGCTGGTCCGGTGGCACACCAGGGCCGTCGTCTTCGATACACAGCTCAATGCCATCGAGGTTTTCCACCAGGCTGATACGCACTTGCTTGAGGCACAGGCGGTAGGCGTTTTCCAGCAGGTTGCCGAGCATTTCAAGCAACGCGCCCTTTTCGATAGGCACCTCGCAGGCCTGCGGCAGATCAAACGTCACGGTGACCCGCTTGTCGCGATAAACCTTTTCCAATGTATCGCACAGGCTTTGCACCACCGGTTCCAGGCGTACCTGGTGACGCACCAGGCCACTTTTTCGCAGGCTGGCACGCTGCAGTTGGTAACCGATCTGCTGGCTCATGCGTTCGATCTGCGATTGCAGCACCCACGCCTGGCTACGTTCTTCGGGGCGCTGGGCCATGTCTTCGCTCACGCCCTGCAACACCGCCAGTGGCGTTTTCAGGCTGTGGGCCAAGTCATCGAGTGAGTCGCGGTAGCGCGCACGCTGTTCGCGCTCGCTGTGCAGCAAGCGGTTGAGGGAGCCGGTCAGGCGCAGCAGTTCGCGGGGGTGTTCTTCGCTGAGGCTTTCGCGGGTGCCGCCTTCGATCTGGTCGAGCTCATGGCTCAGGCGCCGCAGGGCTTGCAGGCCCCAGGTCAGGCCCAGCCACAACAACGTCAACAACACCAGCAAGGCCGCGCCGAACCCGAGGTAGAGGTTCTCACGCAGGCCTTCGAGGGTCAGTTGGTATTCGCGTACCGGCTGCAGGGCGACAATGCTGAACGCCGCGCTCTTGCCTCCCAGCAGCCGCACCTCGACGTCATACACAAAGAATTCCTGGCCATTGGCCTCGCGAATCCGCGCAAACTCGTTGCCGCGCCCGTCGTAGCGCGGTTTGTAGTTGATGTTTTCTTCCTGGGTCGCCCGCGAGCGCCATACCAGATGGCCTTCACGGTCGTAGATATAGCCCAACAGCCGACTGTCGGTGAGGTTGAAACGCTCATCGGGCAACTGCGCCGGCATCAGCAGGCGGTTATTGTCGACCCGCGCCGCGGAAATCAGCGTGGTCACATCCGAGGCCAGGCGCTGTTCGATGGAATCCTGCAGCGCCAGGCTGAATGCGCCTTGCATGGCCGGCAACAAGCCGAGCATAAATAGTACGGCCAAAGTGGCGGCCGCCAGCATCAGGCGTACACGTAGCGAACGAATCAACGGCAGCGCTCATTGAACAGGTAGCCCAGGCCACGCACGGTATCGATCGGCTTGAACCCGGCCGGGCCTTCCAGCTTGCGGCGCAGGCGGCCGACCAGCACTTCGATCACGTTTGGATCGCGCTCGTCGTCATCCGGGTACAGTTGCTCCATCAAGCGGTCCTTGGCGACCACTTGCTGATGATGACGCATCAAGTATTCGAGGATCCGATACTCGTAGGCGGTCAGCGCCAGGGGTTGCTCGTCCAGGGAGGCTTGCTTGCGGTTGAGGTCTAGCAGCAGCGGCCCGGCAACAATAGTCGATTGAGTAAAACCGCTGGAGCGGCGCAGCAAGGCGTTCATGCGCGCCTCCAGCTCTTCGAACTGGAACGGCTTGACCACGTAGTCGTCGGCCCCGGCCGCCAGGCCTTCCACCTTGTCCTGCCAGTTGCCGCGGGCGGTGAGGATCAGGATCGGGAAGGTCTTGGTCTGGGTGCGCAACTGGCGAATCAGGTCCAGGCCGCCCATACCGGGCAGGCCAAGGTCGATGATCGCCAAGTCATGGTTGAATTGGCCGGTCTGGTACAGGGCTTCTTCGGCATTGGCCACGGCTTCGACCACATGCCCGCTGTCGGTCAGGCGGGTAAACAGGTGATGACGCAGCAGCGCCTCATCTTCCACCACCAGCAATTTCATAAGGTTCTCCACTGCAATTCAACTAGCCGACAGGGGGATATCATAGCGGCCCTGCAGCTCTTGGGGGCGCAGTTTTATGCCATTGTAGTGGCCGATCAGGTGCGCGTAGCCGCTGCGATAGTCGGGTTGCGCAGGGGTAGCGCCCAGGGCCTGGCCCCACGGCGCGGCCTGGGTGCCGGCGTCTTCGAAGCTGACACGATGGATCAGGTTGCTGGATTTCTTGGTTTTCTCGCTGCCAAAGGCCGCAAAGGCGCCATCGGACGCCTGCACGCCAGCAGTGGCGCCAAGCATGGTCAAGGCCAACATCAGCTTTTTGATCGCAGTCATGGTGGTTACCTCATACGCGTTTGGGCTGTGGGGTCCAGACTACGCAGGCGCCCCTGAACTCCCCCTGAACAGGCTCTGAACCGCAGCTGAACCGCACCGGGCTATCCACTGGCCCGCCAACTCGGCAAAATACCGCGCATGACGCCCCTACCCGCTTGCTGCACCCCACTCGATGATCATTGGCCGTTGCCGGTTCCCTTGCCGGGCACGGTGTTTTTGAGCACGCGATTCGACCCAGCTTTATTGAGCCCGGGCGATTTCCAGCGCTGCGATGTACCGCCGCCGGCGAGCATCCAGCGCTCGGTCGCCAAGCGCCAGGCGGAATTTCTCGCCGGCCGCCTGTGCGCGCGCGAAGCACTGCAACGACTCGATCATCTGCACTGCATCCCGGCCATTGGCGAAGACCGCGCCCCGGTCTGGCCAGGGCATATCAGTGGTTCCATCACCCACAGCACCGGGCACGCTGCGGCGATTGTCGGGCACAAGGCGCAATGGCACGGGCTGGGCATGGACCTGGAGCACCTGCTGTCACCGGAAAGGGCGGACCGCCTGGCCGGGGAGATCCTGACCGCCGATGAGCTGCAACGCATGGCCGCCCTGCCCCGTGAGCAACAGGCCTTGCTGGTGACGCTGACGTTTTCGGTGAAGGAGAGCCTGTTCAAGGCGCTCTATCCGATCGTGCACAAGCGCTTTTATTTCGAGCATGCCGAGGTGTTGGAGTGGTCAGCGGCTGGGAGAGTGCGTCTGCGGTTGCTGACCGATCTTTCGCAAGAGTGGGGCCATGGCAAAGAGCTGGAAGGGCAGTTTGTGGTGCAAGGGGAGCAGTTGTTGAGCCTGGTGGCTATCGCAATGTAGGAGCGAGCTTGCTCGCGAAAAACTCACAGGCGCCGCGTTTATTCATGCAGCGCGCGTTATCGTTGAGTTTTTTCGCGAGCAAGCTCGCTCCTACAGTTGGGTTTCAGGGCTTATCCTGATCCCTGGGCCAGCTCAGGCTGAAGCACGCCCCGCCCAGGTTGTTGCTCTTGCTGATCAACGCCCGCCCGCCGTGCCAATAGATAATCCGCCGCACGATCGACAACCCCAGGCCATGCCCGCCAGAGGCGCGGGTACGGCTGTCATCCAAGCGCAGGAACGGCGTGAAGATCCGCTCCCAGGCGCTTTCCGGCACGCCGGGGCCGTCGTCTTCCACATCGATGCGACAACGCACCTGCCCTACCTGATAACTGATCAGCACCTGGCCCTTGGCATGGCGCATGGCGTTACTCACCAGGTTTTGCAGGGCGCGGTGCAGGTAGCGCGGCTCGGCATCGACCCAGGCGTCATCCCAATGCGCCGAGGACAGGCAAATACCCCGGGTGACGGTGACCTGCGGGCGCAATGGCGATAATTCGCCAATCACCTGGTCGAGCAATGCATTCAGGTCCACGCGCTGGAAATTCAGCTCCGGCGCGCCCTGTTCCAAGCGGGCATAAGTGAGCATCTCGTCCACCAGGCCATCGAGGTCCTGGATATCGCCATCCATGCCTTCCAGGTATTTGCGCCGGGCTTCGGGCGTGGCAGCGTCACCGATCATCTCCAGGCCAAAACGCAGGCGCGCGACCGGTGTGCGCAGCTCGTGAGACACCGCGCGAACCAGCTCGCGCTGAATCGCCAGCAATTGCTGCAAGTGCTCAGCCATGCCATTGAAAGCTGCCGCCAGGCGCCCGACCGAGTCGGCGCCGCGAGCCGGCACGCGCACTTCCAGGTTGCCCTTGGCGATACGCGTGGCCGCCGCCTCCAGACCTTTGAGCCGGCGCTCCAGTTGTCGCACCAGCAGATAGACGATCAAGCCGATCAGGGTCAGGCCGATCAAGGTGATCAGGATCAGCCACTGCGCCGGGTAAGGGTTCATCTGGTACAGCGGGCCGATCTCCAGTACCCACGGGGTGCCGACCATCCCGGCAAACACGCGAATCGAATCGCCGCCCTTGCCCAGCGCCATCACCGTATCGCCCTCCGCCACGCGACGACGCTGGTCGTCGTCCATGTTGGCCTGGTCAAGGGCCGTCAAGTGCATTTCAAAACCAAAACCCTTGGCGTGCTTGATGTCGGCCAGACGCTGGGGTTGTTCGGCCACCGGGAAACGCACCAGTTCGTCGGCCAGCAGGTAAATAGTCGCACGGGCCAATTGCTCGCTGATCTGCTGCACCTCGCCGGTAAGCACCAGTTGCTCTTGCTCGCTGACCAACCGCAGCACCCGCGCCGCGTGGGGGCCGGTCTGTTCCACCAGGACCTGGCCGCGTTGCAGGCGGTTGCGCTGGCCCAGGTCCAATTGCGCGTCGGTGAACGTGCGCAGCTCCAGCGGAATGCCCAGCAAACGCTCCCACACCGCCAAAGCGCGCTGGCGTTCAATGGTGCTCATGGGTTGCAGGTTATCGCCCATCAACGCAAAGGTGCCGTGAGCCAAGCGCTCACGGTACTGGCCGCTGCGCACGTCATTGAGCAGGTGCAGCGCCAGGGCGCCGAGCAGCGCCACCAGGATCAGCGCCGCGCACATGCCGCCGTAGATGCGCAGGAAGATCGAGTTCACAGCGGCATATCGGCAGCGGCTTCGGGGACGAACAGGTAGCCTTTGCTGCGGATGGTCTTGATCAGGCGTGGGTGGATCGGATCGTCGCCGATCTTTGGGCGAATGCGCGAGATACGCACGTCAATCGAGCGATCCTGGCCGTCATAACCAATGCCGCGCAGGGCGATGAAGATTTCTTCGCGGGACAGGATGCGCCCGGCGTTCGCAACCAGCAGCCACAAGAGGTCGAATTCCGCGCTGGTCAGTTCGATGCTGCCCTCATGCAACCAGGCTTCGCGCAAGGCATTGTCCACCACCAGCGGACCAAACTGCAGGCGGCGCTGGTTTTCCACTGCAACGGGCAACGCCGCTTCGCTGCGGCGCAGCAGCGCCTGGATACGCGCCAGCAACAAGCGCGGGCGCACGGGTTTGCACACATAGTCGTCGGCGCCCATGTCCAGGCCCAGCACCTGGTCCATGTCATCGGTGCGCGCGGTGAGCATCAGGATCACGCCGTCATAACGCTCGCGCACCTTGCGGCAGATGCTCAGGCCGTCTTCGCCGGGCAGCATCAGGTCGAGGATCACCAGGTCCGGCTGCTCGGCGATGATGCGCGCCACGGCCTTGGCACCATCGCCTTCTACCGACACGCGCAGGCCGTTGCTTTCCAGGTACTCACGGGTCAACTCGGCGAGTCGCTCGTCGTCCTCGACTATCAGTATCTGCCAGGCTTCTTGCTCCATGCGCTACCTCGTTGTTATTAGAATTTCTTCTGGCCGACACAATCGAATGTGAAATACGGTCGGTGTGGGAGCTGGCTTGCCTGCGATGGCGGTGGGTCAGCGAGGCTGTGGGTGGCTGATACACCGCCATCGCAGGCAAGCCAGCTCCCACCTATTGATCTTCAGCAGGCATAGCCTGTTTGTCATGTTGTGAGGGCATAACAAAGGCCGATTGTAGCCATGCACCGCCCCTTGAACACAAGCCGGGAAATCCATTCGGTCATGGCGATTTTTTGTGGTAGGGTTCGCGCCCTCAAAATTCCCGCCGGCAGTTTCTACCCGGGAATATTCGGTGACAAACGGTGTAATCCAGTAGTAATGCGGCCTACACGGGTGTTCCATGATTCATACACATTTTACCCACAGCGTTATCCACAGGTAGTGCGTTGCTAAGCCCCCCAAAACGCATTATCTTGTACCTCGGCGCTAAAAAAACCCTACATGTAGGGTTTTCAGCGAAAAGACCAAACACATATCCGGCAAGAAACTCAAGCGCTTTCTTGCTCGTGTTTGGTTGAACCAAAGCATTTTTTGAAAGCCCAAACCGCGCACGCGGATGGCAACCGTTTTCCAGCCCGATTGGCAGAAAACGGTACGGGTGTTGCAGGGCTTGAATGGGGCCACTGTCACCCACCAGGAATACGGCGAAGGGCTCCCCGGCCCCGAACCAAAGACTTCGGCATGGAAGCGGCGCGATGAGCTCCCTTCCTCCTGTCCCGAAGTTGTTATGCCAGGCCCAGGCCTGCTGTAAGTGCTTCAGGACGGAACGGTGGGCACCGTGATGGTGCCCAAATAAATATAGAATGTGGAGACACCCCCTCATGCAAACCGACACAACTCGCGAGAACCCGCAAGGCTCCGTGCCGCAGGCCGCTGATTCGAACCTGGATCTGTCCGCCACTGCACCTGGCCAACTGCGCGTGATCAAGCGTAACGGCACTGTCGTTCCTTATACCGATGACAAAATCACCGTCGCCATCACCAAAGCGTTTCTTGCAGTTGAAGGCGGCACCGCTGCCGCTTCGTCGCGCATCCACGACACCGTTGCCCGTCTGACCGAACAGGTCACCGCGACCTTCAAGCGTCGCATGCCATCGGGCGGCACCATCCACATCGAAGAAATCCAGGACCAGGTCGAACTGGCCCTGATGCGTGCCGGCGAACAGAAAGTGGCCCGCGACTACGTGATCTACCGTGACTCGCGCGCCAAGGAGCGTGCCGTACGTTCCCCGGCCGAAGAAGCCGCCGTACAAGCGCACCCGTCGATCCGCATCACCCTGGCCGACGGCAGCTTCGCACCGCTGGACCTGGGCCGCCTGAACACCATCATCACCGAGGCCTGCGAAGGCCTGGAAGAAGTCGACGGTGACCTGATCCAGCGCGAAACCCTGAAGAACCTGTACGACGGCGTGGCCCTGACCGACGTCAACACCGCCCTGGTGATGACCGCCCGTACCCTGGTCGAGCGTGAGCCGAACTACTCGTTCGTGACCGCCCGCCTGCTGATGGACACCCTGCGTGCCGAAGGCCTGGGCTTCCTGAAAGTCGCCGACAGCGCCACTCACCACGAGATGGCCGACCTGTACGCCAAGGCCCTGCCGGCCTACATCGCCAAAGGTATCGAATTCGAATTGCTGAACCCGATCCTGGCCACCTTCGACCTGGAAAAGCTCGGCAAGGCGATCAACCACGAACGTGACCAGCAGTTCACCTACCTGGGCTTGCAAACCCTGTACGACCGTTACTTCATCCACAAGGACGGTATCCGCTTCGAACTGCCGCAAGTGTTCTTCATGCGCGTGGCCATTGGCCTGGCGATCGAAGAGAAGAACAAAGAAGACCGCGCTATCGAGTTTTACAACCTGCTGTCGTCCTTCGACTACATGTCGTCGACCCCGACCCTGTTCAACGCCGGTACCCTGCGTCCACAGCTGTCGAGCTGCTACCTGACCACCGTGCCGGATGACCTGTCGGGCATCTACCACGCGATCCACGACAACGCCATGCTGTCCAAATTCGCCGGCGGCCTGGGTAACGACTGGACACCGGTGCGCGCACTGGGTTCGTACATCAAGGGCACCAACGGCAAGTCCCAGGGCGTCGTACCGTTCCTGAAAGTGGTGAACGACACCGCCGTTGCCGTGAACCAGGGTGGCAAGCGCAAAGGCGCTGTGTGTGCCTACCTGGAAACCTGGCACATGGACATTGAAGAGTTCATCGAGCTGCGCAAGAACACCGGTGATGACCGTCGTCGTACCCACGACATGAACACCGCCAACTGGATCCCGGACCTGTTCATGAAGCGCGTCTTCGATGACGGCAAGTGGACCCTGTTCTCGCCATCCGAAGTACCGGACCTGCACGACCTGACCGGCAAGGCCTTCGAAGAGCGCTACGAGTACTACGAAGCCCTCACCGAGTACCCAGGCAAGGTCAAGCTGTTCAAGACCATCCAGGCCAAAGACCTGTGGCGCAAAATGCTGTCCATGCTGTTCGAAACCGGCCACCCATGGTTGACCTTCAAGGACCCATGCAACCTGCGCAGCCCGCAGCAGCACGTGGGCGTGGTCCACAGCTCGAACCTGTGCACCGAGATCACCTTGAACACCAACAAGGACGAGATCGCCGTTTGCAACCTGGGCTCGATCAACCTGCCGAACCACATCGTCAACGGCAAGCTGGACACCGTAAAGCTTGCACGCACCGTCAACACCGCCGTACGCATGCTCGATAACGTCATCGACATCAACTACTACTCGGTGCCACAGGCGCAGAACTCCAACTTCAAGCACCGCCCGGTTGGCCTGGGGATCATGGGCTTCCAGGACGCTTTGTACCTGCAGCACATTCCTTACGGCTCCGATGCAGCCGTCGAGTTCGCCGACAAGTCCATGGAAGCGGTCAGCTACTACGCGATCCAGGCTTCCTGCGACCTGGCAGACGAGCGTGGCGCCTACGAGACGT
Source organism: Pseudomonas sp. PA-4-8C (assembly GCF_021606625.1). Lineage (NCBI taxonomy): Bacteria > Pseudomonadati > Pseudomonadota > Gammaproteobacteria > Pseudomonadales > Pseudomonadaceae > Pseudomonas > Pseudomonas sp. PA-4-8C. The sequence goes on along the minus strand of NZ_WKCD01000048.1, from coordinate 1,521 downwards.
TCCAGGGTTCGCTGTGGTCCAAGGGCATCCTGCCGCTGGATTCGCAACAGATCCTGATCGAAGCCCGTGGCCAGAAGTACATCGACGTTGACCTGAACGAAACCCTGGACTGGGCGCCGGTACGTGCCCGTGTGCAGAAAGGTATTCGTAACTCCAACATCATGGCCATCGCGCCGACCGCCACCATCGCCAACATCACTGGCGTGTCGCAGTCGATCGAACCGACCTACCAGAACCTGTATGTGAAATCGAACCTGTCTGGCGAATTCACCGTGATCAACCCATACCTGGTTCGCGACCTCAAAGCCCGCGGCCTGTGGGACTCGGTCATGATCAACGACCTGAAGTACTACGACGGTTCCGTGCAGCAGATCGAACGCATCCCGCAAGAACTCAAAGAGCTCTACGCGACCGCGTTCGAAGTGGACACCAAGTGGATCGTTGACGCCGCCAGCCGTCGTCAGAAATGGATCGACCAGGCCCAGTCCCTGAACCTGTACATCGCCGGCGCCTCGGGCAAGAAGCTGGACGTGACCTACCGCATGGCGTGGTACCGTGGCCTGAAAACCACTTACTACCTCCGTGCCCTGGCCGCGACCAGCACCGAGAAGTCGACCATCAACACCGGTAAGCTGAACGCTGTTTCCAGCGGTAACCACGGTGATGACTCGGTACTCGCAGCGCCAGCCGGCCCGGCACCTGTGCCAAAGGCCTGCGCGATTGACGAACCCGATTGCGAAGCTTGCCAATAAGCTGAGCCAGTCCAGGGGGATTGCCCCTCTGGTTTGAAAAAGCCCGATAGACCCCGACTGCATAGGGTTTATCGGGCTTTTTGCTTATCGCCTTAGAGAAACGCGTACGCAATACCTTGCTTGGGCGCGCCACCTCTGCGCCCCCACAACTCCACCCGCCCGTCGATGACCGCCATCGAATGGCGATCGTAGGCCACGACACCGAGCTTGCCGCTCGCCAGCTCACTGCTTGAAGACTGCCTGTATAGCCCTTTCAACCCCAGGCGATCCAATGCTTCGTGGGGCATTTCGCCGTTGTTCAAACTTTGCATCGCGTGGGCGAAGCTTCTTTTGGATTGACTAGGGTTGTCGTCCAGGCCATTACCTTCAATCTGTGCCCGCTTGGCGCTCGCTGCGAACATGAAGTTGGCATCCGTCATCATCCCCGGATTGTCCCCCTTGAACTGCGCATACCTGGCCGCCTGCTTTAATTCATCCTTGGATAGATTAAGTTCGAAGCCGTCGCGCATCTTCACGTGATAACCGTCTGCCGTCTCTTTTACCTCCTTGAAAACGTCGGTGGGTTTCTGGCCGAACTTCATCATTGCGCCCTTTATCGCTGACACCGTGACGCAGTTGCCATCGGGCCCCTGGCTGAATCCACTCCAGATGTTGTCCGGCTTTTTCCCTGGGTTACTTTGATCAGGCTTGTAGTTAAAGTGCTTGGAACCTTCGGTAATCGGCAGATTACTCATGGGCTCGCTGGGCCCGAAATTACCGGGGCCTGGCC
>NZ_WKCD01000479.1:0-2083 GCF_021606625.1 Pseudomonas sp. PA-4-8C | reverse complement strand
GTAAATGCCCCTGTCGAGTGCTGATTTTTCTGCGATCTGGTTGACCCTCAAACTGGCCTCGCTGACCACTCTGATCCTGTTGATCATCGGCACACCGATCGCCCTGTGGCTGTCGCGCACCCGTTCCAAGTGGCGCGGCCCCATTGGAGCAGTGGTCGCACTGCCGTTGGTGTTGCCGCCAACGGTCATCGGTTTTTACTTGCTGTTGGCCATGGGGCCCAACGGCTACGTCGGCCAGTTCACCCAGTGGCTGGGCCTGGGCACCCTCACCTTCAGCTTCGCCGGGCTGGTGATCGGCTCGGTGATCTACTCCATGCCCTTCGTGGTGCAGCCGTTGCAGAACGCGTTTTCGGCCATCGGCACGCGCCCGCTGGAAGTGGCCGCGACCTTGCGCGCCAACCCGTGGGACACGTTTTTCACGGTGATCCTGCCGCTGGCACGCCCTGGGTTTATCACCGCCTCGATCCTGGGCTTTGCCCATACCGTCGGTGAGTTCGGCGTGGTACTGATGATCGGCGGCAATATCCCGGACAAGACCCGCGTCGTCTCAGTGCAGATCTACGACCATGTCGAATCCATGGAATATGCCCAGGCCCATTGGCTGGCCGGGGCCATGGTGGTGTTCGCGTTTCTCGTGCTGCTGGCGCTCTATTCCAGCCGCAAAACCAAGATGGGCTGGAGCTGATCGCCATGATGGATATACGCCTGCAGCTGAAGTACTCCGCTTTTGCATTGGATGTGGACCTGCAATTGCCCGGCCGTGGCGTGAGCGCGCTGTACGGGCATTCTGGCTCCGGCAAGACCACCTGCCTGCGCTGCATCGCAGGTTTAGAACGCGCCGAACACGGCTTTGTGCAAATCAACGACGAGGTCTGGCAAGACAGTCGCAAAGGGCTGTTTGTGCCGCCACATAAACGCGCTTTGGGCTATGTGTTCCAGGAGGCGAGCCTGTTTCCTCACCTGTCGGTGCGCGCCAATCTGGAGTTCGGCCTCAAGCGTATTCCACGCCCGCAGCGGCGCGTGGGCATGGCCCAGGCCACCGAACTATTGGGCATCGGGCACTTGCTTGAGCGTCACCCGCAACACTTGTCCGGCGGCGAGCGTCAGCGCATCGGCATCGCCCGTGCCTTACTCACCAGCCCCAGGCTGTTATTGATGGATGAACCGCTGGCGGCCCTGGACAGCCCGCGCAAAAGCGAGATATTGCCTTACCTGGAACGCCTGCACGACGAGCTGGATATCCCGGTGCTCTACGTCAGCCACGCCCAGGACGAAGTGGCGCGGCTGGCTGACCATATCGTCTTGCTCAGCGACGGCAAAGCCCTGGCCAGCGGCCCTATCGGCGAAACCCTGGCGCGCCTCGACCTGCCCCTGGCGCTGGGCGACGATGCCGGCGTGGTGATCGCTGGCAGCGTCGTCGCCTACGACGCGCACTATCAGTTGCTCACCCTGCAGTTGCCCGATTGCCCGTTGCAGATGCGCGTGGCCCATGCCCCGCTGGCGGTGGGCAACCCACTGCGGGTCAAGGTCCAGGCGCGGGATGTGAGCCTGAGCCTGCAGGCCGAAGAACACAGCAGCATCCTCAACCGCTTGCCGGTGACCGTCACCCAGACTGTCGGCGCGGACAACAGCGCCCATGTGCTGGTGCGCCTCGACGCCGGCGGCACGCCCTTGCTGGCACGCATCACGCGCTTCTCCCACGACCAGTTGCAACTGCATCCGGGCCAGACACTGTGGGCGCAAATCAAGGCGGTGGCAGTACTGGCTTAACCATTTGGCACGACCGCAGGGTGCTGCGGTCAATCAGACATACCGGCCTGATTTGTTGCCAAGGAACCCGCCCCATGCCTGACTCTTCGTTACCCGCCGACCTGCCCCGCGACCTGCATTATGTGGATGACACCCAGCCCGGCATCCGCCGTAAAAAAGTGCGAGGCACGTTCCAGTATCTGAACGCCAAGGGCGAGCGCATTACCGACGCGGACGAAATCAAACGCCTGAACGCCTTGGCGGTGCCACCCGCCTACACCGACGTTTGGATCTGCGCCGACCCTCGCGGCCACCTGCAAGCCCCCGGCCCCGA
>NZ_WKCD01000478.1:0-2083 GCF_021606625.1 Pseudomonas sp. PA-4-8C | reverse complement strand
ATAAGAAACGAGGAGCGGGATGGGAATGGGGGGTACACAGACGAGGGACAGAGGAGAGAGGGAAAAGGGAGAGTGGGAGAGGAGTGGGGTTTTTTTTTTTAAAAGAAGAAGACGGCATACGAGATACCAGCACCAGTCTCGTGGGCTGGGAGTTGTTAAAAAGAAACGGACGCAACCCTCACCCGCCACAGCCTGGGTGCCGACCTTGAACTCGTCGAGCGGGCTGCCATACGGGCGCATCGTGTCGGCATCGAATGAATACCACTTGCCGCCCTTGAGCACGGCGGCCCCTTCCACCGTCTGGCCTGCCACTTTCACGGCGCCTGTTGCAGCGGCCTCGTACTGTTTGCTGACGGCCTTCAACACATCATAACTGCCAGTGGCGCCTCTGAGTTTGTTGACGGCCTTGACGCCTTTGGACAGTACATAAAGACCACCGGACGCCACCAACCGAGGCAAATCCCCCACCCCGCCCACAGGGTTGAGTACATCAATGGCCGCCACGCCGATGACCTTGGCCGCCCGCAATGCCTTGGCGCCAGTGGAAAGCACCGAGCGGCCAACATTGAGTAATTTCCCCGCGGTTGCGGTGCCCGCGGTGAGAAAGCCGAAAACATCCAATAATAGATCGAATGTACCCGTACCGTACTGGCCGTTCTGAAAATTGACAATGGCGGACCTGAAGGGAATCAGGTTCAACAAAAACTCGCTCAACTGCGCTTTAGCCATATCCGAGGCCGTCTGCCCACGAGCTTGCTGTTTGATAGCCGGATCGTCGAGATCCAAGTGCTCGACAAACGCAGTGGCAATCGCATCGGATCGGGCGCTGGTAAAGCTATCCCACAAGGGGGAGCTCAACGGGCGCTCACGACCGAGGTCATCGGCGTTATGCCGGGGCGTGAACGCTTTGGTCGTGAAGACCTTTCTGCCTTCCCTGGACTCCTTGACCCTCACCTCGTACAAGCCCGCCCTTTCAATCGCGCCATGATTGAAGTTGATGACGTAGGCTTGCGACTCACCGTTCAGTTCGGTCTTGACTAGCAGCCCCGGTTGATTTTGATCATAGGTATTATTGAAATGGCCATCCATGACGTAGGAGCCTTCTTGGAAAAAACTGATTTTTCCAAACTCGAAGTGCTTGCGATCCTCCAAGGGCAGCTGCGAAATCATGTGCCTGATCGTTGTATTGACGGCCGCCTTTTTTTCCTCGATTGCGCGTTTGAATTGCCTTTCGAATTCATCCGGCACGCCAAACTGCGGGTTAGCGTTCAACGCCATCAACACTCTGCGCAAATCACTTCCCTTGAGTGAACTGCTGGGTTCATATGCCTTGAAGGGCCTGGATTGCGACCAGTCGATCATGGCGATATCCAATAGCGAAATGCCTCCCCCTTCAATCGCCACGTAGTGCTGAGCAATCGCGAATACTTTTTCTTCGAAAAACGCGCCCAGGTCGCCAAATCGCTCCTTGAGCCTGACCAGTGCAATCTCTTTTCGCGTGGGTAATGCTGTGTCCAGTGCCTGGGAGGCCGCGAGCCGGGTATCCAGTTGTGTGTTGAAGGTGGTTCTTACCGATTCGAGTTGAGCCGGGAGGTAGCTGCCATCATTTCTTTTGGTGAGCACTCGATTGGCGATTGCCCAATCCAGTAAAGCGACGGTTTGTGCCGTTTGGGTGATCGCAGGGTCAACCAGCCGCGCCTTATCGGCCTCACTCATGACTTGGGCAAACGTCATACCGCGAACTTTTCCCGGTGCCTGGGCTTCAAGGGTCATGGCCGCAATCGTCAGGCTCGCCCAGGCCTGACTACCGACTTTCACCGTCGCAGGAATATCTTTGATCAGAAACTGCGGAGCTGACCTGGCTAGCAGCAGGTACGCACCGACATTGGCCAATGCCGCGCTGGTTTTGCCTGTGCTACTCAAGTGTTCGACCAGCGCGTCCACGACCGCAGAAGGGTGATGGCCGCCATAGTTCTCACTGGTCAGATCCAAGCCCGCTACTTTGTGGCGATCAGGCGCGGTGATCGACTCAGGGTCCATCTGCAGGGCGATAGCCGCCAGCAGGTAATCGCTCGCGCTGCTG
>NZ_WKCD01000477.1:0-2084 GCF_021606625.1 Pseudomonas sp. PA-4-8C | reverse complement strand
CGCGTTCTCCTTGTCGAGGCCAATGACAATGATGTCGTCAGATTCGTAATTGTGAGGAGGAACCGGCAGGTTCAGGGGCGCGGGCTGGGATTTGTAGACGCGGCCAGCGAGGTCATAGTGGGAACCGTGGCACGGGCAGAAATAACCGCCGACCCAGTCTTTGCCCAAGTCGACAGGCGCCACTTCCGGGCGGAAGGTAGGTGAGCAACCCAGGTGGGTACACAGACCAACCAGCAGCAGAATCTCTGGCTTGATCGAACGCGCTTCGTTCTTGGCGTAGGCGGGCTGGTCGGACTTTTCGGATGTCGGGTCAGATAACTGGCCTTCGATCTTCTTCAGATTCCCCAGGATTTCCTCGGTACGACGAACAATGAAAACCGGCTGGCCGCGCCATTCAGCAATCATCTGCTGGCCTGGCTCGATCTTGCTGACATTCACCTTCACCGGTGCACCTGCGGCTTTCGCCTTGGCACTGGGAAACCATGACCCCACGAACGGGACCGCAGCCCCCACCGCTCCTGCAGCACCCACCACGGATGTGGCTGCTACCAAGAAGCGACGCCGGCCTGCATTCACGCCGTCATTGCTCATTCAGTCCTCTCCCATCAGCTTTTTGGCCTGTTAAATCAGGCGTCTACTAAGTGTTGAATCTTTACTTATAAAAATTTTGACGGATGGTAATGAAAAGCCCCACGTATGACAAGGGAATTGCCCGGGGCTCCGCCTCCAGGCCTTGTAGTATAGGGGGTCTACGGATGTGGCAAGTTGTCACGGCGAAAAATGTGCATAAATCGCAGGCAATAAAAAACGCCCAGCTCCGTGAGGAGGCTGGGCGTTTTTGTGGAACGTAAAGCGAATTAACGCTTCGAGTACTGCGGACGCTTACGCGCTTTACGCAGACCGACTTTCTTACGTTCAACTTCACGAGCATCGCGAGTCACGAAGCCAGCTTTGCGCAGAGCGCCACGCAGGGTTTCGTCGTACTGCATCAGAGCGCGAGTGATACCGTGGCGGATTGCGCCAGCTTGACCACTTACACCGCCACCGATAACGGTGACGTAGATGTCGAACTTTTCAACGGTCTCGGTCAATTCCAGCGGCTGACGAACTACCATGCGGGCAGTTTCGCGACCGAAGAAGTTGTCCAGGGAGCGGTTGTTGATCGAGATGTTACCAGTGCCCGGACGCAGGAAAACGCGTGCGGTTGCGGTTTTGCGACGGCCAGTGCCGTAATTTTGAGTCGCCGACATAATGAACTATTCCGTTAAAACTTCAGTTCTTGGGGCTGCTGAGCAGCATGAGGGTGTACAGCGCCCGCATAGACTTTCAGCTTGCGAAACATATCGCGACCCAGTGGGCCCTTAGGCAGCATGCCTTTGACCGCGATTTCGATCGGGGCTTCAGGCTTCTTGGCAATCAGGCCTTCGAAGTTGGAAGACTTGATACCGCCTGGGAAACCGGAGTGACGGTAGTACATTTTGTCGCTTGCTTTGTTGCCGGTTACACGAACCTGCTCAGCGTTGATGATGACGATGTAGTCGCCGGTATCAACGTGCGGGGTGTATTCAGGCTTGTGCTTGCCACGCAGACGGCTGGCGACTTCAGTGGCCAGACGACCCAGGGTCTGACCAGCGGCGTCGACGACAAACCAGTCGCGCTGAACTGTTTCCGGTTTTGCAGTAAAAGTTGTCATTCTTTAATAGCCTCAGGGGCCGCCTGTAAATTTAGACGGCGGATCTTACTGAATAGTGCGTACTTTGACAAGGTCAAAGGCAGCCGGATACAGACGCTATCGGGGGCTCGGGTCGGCGCGTCCGTTCAACGGCAAGATTCTTCGGCAGGCGGCGCATCACTTCCACTGCAGAAAGAGGTGGGCAATTATGCAGATTGCGAAAAAAAATTCAACCTGCTTTTATGATTGTTTTCCCCTGAAGGAGTACCCGATGGATTACCGACAGCTGGGCCGCACCGATCTGAATGTCAGCGCGATCGCGTTGGGCACCATGACCTGGGGCGAGCAGAACAGCGAGGCAGAGGCCTTCGCGCAGATCGAACGGGCCAAGGCCGCAGGCATCAACTTCCTC
>NZ_WKCD01000476.1:0-2096 GCF_021606625.1 Pseudomonas sp. PA-4-8C | reverse complement strand
CCCTTGAACAATCCGTCCAGCGCGCCGCCGGCCAGCCACAGCACAGCTTCCCCCGCCAGCGGCACCCACAACAACGCCGTGCCCAGCAGCGCCAAGGGCAGCACCACCAGGCTGATCCACGGCACGGCAAACAGATTGGCCACCGGTGCGCTGAGGCTGATGGGCAGACCCAGCACCAGCAACACCGGAAACAAGCCTATGGCAATCAACCACTGGGGCCGGGTCCACGCCTGCCAGACGCTCCACGGCCCCAAGCGCCCGCCGAACGCCAGCAGCAACACCGCGACCGCCGCAAACGAAAGCCAGAACCCCACCTGCAGGCTGGCCAAGGGCTCCAGCACCAGCACGCCATTCAGCGCCAGCAGCAACGGCCACCACAGCCCCAAATGGCGGAAACGCAGACGCCACAGCAACACCAGGCCGACCATCACACAGGCCCGCTGCACCGGCACGCCAAACCCCGCCAGCAGGCCATAACCCAACGCTGCGCCAAAAGCCAGGCCGCACGCCCACGGCAGCCACGGCCAGGTTCGGGGCCAGCAACCATAGCGCGCCAATACCGCGACCAAGCCGTAGATCAAGCCCGCCAGCAAGCCGATGTGCTGCCCGGAAATCACCAGCAGATGCACCGTGCCCGTGTCCTGCAACACCTGCCAATCCTCAGGTGCCAGGCCGGAACCGTCGCCCAATACCAGCGCCGCCAGCCCTGCCTCGCGGCCTTGGGCATCCACCGCCATCAGGCGCTGGCGAACAGCATCGCGCCAGGCATTGCGGGCGGGTGCGAGACGCTCACCGTCTTTTACCGTTGCAGTGGCACCGATACGCTGGGCCAGCAGCCAGGCTTCGTGGTCAACTCCATGAAAATTGAGCAGGCCCGCAGGCCGCTTGAGTGTCAACGCCAAGCGCCAGCGTTCGCCACTGTTCACCACTGGCCCGCCGTGCCAGGACACGCGGATACGTTTGGGCAGCCGGACCTTGCGCGACCGGCCGTCGGCCAGTTCAAAGCGCACGCCCGTAACCGTCTGCTGGGGCAAGCCGACCACATGCCCCTCCACCCAGCGAGTTTGCCCGTCCATGGCAGGCTGCAGCCGGTCATCCAGCGCCCGCTGCGCGCTGAGACAGGCCCAACTCAAGCCCACCAGAAAGAACGCCACGGGATAGGACCGAAAAGGCAACAGCATCAAGGCCAGCACCAGCATGGCCAATAACCCGGCACCAGGCGGCAACACCGGCAACCAACGCAACGTCAGCAACCCCAGCGCCAACGCCAACATCCCTGTCTTCATGGATCATCCTTTTCCAGTGATCCACTCAGTCTTAGCCGGCTGAACGACAGCGCCTATGATGTTTTGTCACAAAGTCTGAATTTTCTGTTTATAGAATCCGGGCATACTTGCCCCTCGAATTGACCTGGACCCCATATGCCCCGGCGCTTATTCAAACGGTACATGCCCGATCCCAGCAGTATCAGGGAACACAAGTCATTACAGTTTCTTGGCACGCTGCTGCATGACCCCAACCTCTGGCATCTGAACCGGCACTCCGTGGCGCGCGCCATGGCGGTGGGTTTATTTGCGGCGTTTATCCCGATTCCGTTGCAGATGTTGCTCGCCGCAGTGCTCGCGATCTCGGTGCGCGGCAATATGCCTATTGCCATCAGCCTGGTGTGGTTGACCAACCCCATCACCATGCCGGTGGTGTTCATCTGCACCTATATGACCGGCGCCTGGCTGATGAACGTGCCGCCACGCAGCTTGCCCGATAACCTGACGTGGGAATGGATCAGCGGCCAGTTGAGCACCCTGTGGCAGCCATTCTTGCTGGGTTCGGTGGTATCGGGGGTGGTATTGGGCGCCCTGGCCTACTGCCTGACCATGGCGTACTGGCGCTGGTGGGTAGCGCACCAGTGGAAAAAACGCAAACTGCGTAGGCGCTGAGCGCTAACGGGCCAGCAAACGCAAATGCACCCGCAGACCCTGCCCGGTGTTTTCTGCCCATAAGCGACCGCCCTGGCGCTGCACGGCGTTGCGGGCAATGCTCAGGCCCAGGCCGAAACCGCCATCGCCGGGCCGCGAGCCGTCCAGGCGGGTAAAGGG
>NZ_WKCD01000475.1:0-2115 GCF_021606625.1 Pseudomonas sp. PA-4-8C | reverse complement strand
CGTCGCTGGTGAGCCCTCAGGGAGATGGGTGCTATGAAGCCCAACCCGATTGTTGGCCAGGGCACGCCGTTGAGCCACTGGCAAAACTCTGAACGGCTGGCCGAGTTGCCACACATCAGCGTGGCGCAGTTGGTGCCGCCAGGGCATCGAGCGGTAATCGTCGCCCCGCACCCGGATGATGAAGTGCTGGGCAGCGGCGGCTTGCTGCAAGGGTTGGCGGCGCTGGATCGCCCCATCCAGTTGATCTCCGTCACCGATGGCAGCGCCAGCCACCCTGGCTCCAGGCGCTGGCCGGTGGAGCGCCTGAGCGTGGTGCGCCCGCAGGAATCAGCCCAGGCCCTGCACCGCCTTGGCTTGCCGCTGCACAGTTTGAAATGGCTGCGCGGCGGGTTCGCCGACAGCCATGTGGCCGAGCGCGAAACCCAGCTGTGCGAGTTTATCCAGCGCCACCTCAAGCCCAACGACGTGGTGTTTGCCACGTGGTGCGAGGATGGGCATTGCGACCATGAAGCCGTGGGCCGCGCCAGCGCCAACGCAGCCAAGGCCGTCGGCGCAGCGTTGTGTGAACTGCCGGTATGGACCTGGCACTGGGCCACTGCCGAAGACCACAAGGTGCCCTGGCATCGGGCGCGCAAGATCCCGCTGACCGCCGAGCAAGTGGCACGCAAACGCCATGCGATCCATGCCTTTGCCAGCCAGTTGGAGGGCGACCCGCAAATCGGCCTGCCTCCGGTGCTGGCGCCCTATGTGGTGGAACGCTTGCTGCAACCTTTTGAAATGGTATTCGTATGAGTGTGGCAACCCCCTACTTCGACCAATTGTTTGCCGGCAATGACGACCCTTGGGCTTTTCGCCAGCGCTGGTATGAACAACGCAAGCGCGCCCTGACCTTGGCCATGCTGACGCGGCCGCGCTATGCGTCGATATTCGAGCCGGGCTGTGCCAATGGCGAACTGAGTGCCGAGCTGGCGCCACGTTGCGACCGCCTGCTGTGCTGCGACACCGCCAGCGCTGCGGTGCGACTGGCACAGGCGCGGCTGGAGCGTTTTGCTCATGCCCGCGTGGAGCAGCGCCGCCTGCCGGAGCAATGGCCCAGCGGGCAGTTCGAACTGATCGTATTGAGTGAGCTTTGTTACTACCTGGATGCAGATGATTTGAAACGTCTGATCGATTACGCCCTCGCCGCCTTGACCGCTGACGGTCAACTGCTGGCCTGCCATTGGCGACCACCCATTGACGGTTGCCCGCAAACCGCCGAACAGGCGCACGCCGTGCTCCAACAGCGTCTGGGTGTAGCACCGTTGGTGCAGTATCAGGACGCGGATTTCCTACTCGACCTGTGGAGCCTCGACGGCACCTCAGTCGCTCGTCACGAGGGCTTACGATGATCGGTATTCTGATCCCGGCACATAACGAAGAAGCCTGGTTGGATGATTGCCTGAGGGCTGCGCGGATCGCCGCCGACCACCCGGGCTTGCTGGGTGAAGCGGTACACATCCTGGTGGTGCTCGACAGCTGCAGCGATGCCAGCGCGGCGATAGCTCAGGCCCACCAAGTGCACTGCCTGCACGTGCAGGCCCGCAATGTGGGGCATGCCCGCGGCGTGGGTGCGCGGTACTTGCTGGAGCAAGGCGCGCGGTGGATTTCCTGTACCGACGCCGACAGCCGCGTCGCCCCTGACTGGCTGGTGGCTCAACTGGCCCAAGACTGTGACGCGGTGTGCGGCACAGTCACCGTAGACGCCTGGAGCGAAGGCTTCGACCCGGCTGCGCAGATCCGCTATCACCAGGCCTACCAGGCCCGCGACGGGCATCGGCATATCCACGGTGCCAACCTGGGCGTGAGTGCCCGCGCCTATGTAGAGGCCGGAGGGTTTGAACCGCTGGAATGCCACGAAGATGTACAGCTGGTGCGTGATCTGGAGCGTTGCGGCGCCTCCATCGCCTGGAGCCATGCACCGCAAGTGGTGACCAGTGCGCGCCTGGATTGCCGGGCTGAGGGTGGGTTTGGGGACTATTTGAAGAGCTTGATGCAGGCTGGGTGAAAACGAAAAAGCGTTTAACAGCAGGGGGCTGGAGCGCCGTCATCGCAGGCAAGCCAGCTCCCACAGGGTTG
>NZ_WKCD01000474.1:0-2130 GCF_021606625.1 Pseudomonas sp. PA-4-8C | reverse complement strand
AAAACGCTCACGTCGGGTTTGTTTACGCTTGCCGGCATACTCAGCATCGGCGAAGGAGATCTGCTTCATCGGAAAATTCGGCGGGTGGTGTCCGGCTATTTTGCCAAAATCAGGAAGTCTTTTTCAGAGTTTCCTTAGGTTTTACTGACATAAGTTTTCCTGCACCGGTGTTTTCTGGCGATACCCTCTATGCGAAGACAGAAGTCATGGAAAAGCGTCTATCAAAGTCCCGCCCGGACGCTGGAATAGTTCTGCTGGAGCATCGTGGGTATAACCAGAAAGGTGTTTTAGTGGCCGTTGCCCGGCGTCACGCGCTCATGTTGCGCAAACCGGAGGTTGTATGAAAGAAATCCGCCTCGGAGAGGCCATATTATTTTGCCCTGGCGATCGTCCTGACCGCTTTGAAAAGGCATAGCATCGTGCCGACCGCGTTATTTTTGACTTGGAAGACAGCGTCGCTCCACAACGCAAGGAAGCGGCCCGTCGCTGCGTAATTAATGCCTTGCCGGAATCAGGTAAGGACATAATTGTCCGGATAAACGCATCTACATCCCCTTGGTACAAAGAGGATGTGCAAGCCTTGCGGGACCTGCGTGAACGGAGCGGTTTTTCTCCGCTGATCCTTCTTCCGAAGGCAGAGGAAACACAGCAGCTGGCGGCTTTGGATGACTTCCACGTCATCGCGCTCTGTGAAACCGCGAAAGGAGTGATCAACGCTTATCAGTTAGCGATGGCTCAGAACTGTATTGCGCTGTTCTGGGGAGGCGAAGATCTAATCGCCGACCTGGGAGGGCGCAGTAGCCGGGACCCCTTCGGAAACTACTACCCTGTGGTCGAGCACGCGCGAACCACAATACTCCTAGCTGCTGGCCAGTGCGGTAAGCCAGCCATTGATGCCGTGCATATTGATATAGCAGATGTGGACGGGTTGGCCCGCGAATCGAAGCAAGCGGTTGACGTGGGCTTTACGGCCAAGGCATGCATTCACCCATCCCACGTCAACGTTATTCGTGGCGCCTTCAGCCCCAGCAAAGAGCAACGCCTTTGGGCTGAAGAAGTGGTTGCGGCGATGCAATCTGCTGCAGGCGGGGTAGTAAGCCTCAATGGACGCATGATCGATGAGCCTCTCCTTAGACAAGCTCTGCGAGTGCTCGCAGTGCCTCCCTGTAACTCTCAACGACAGTTAGCCGGCGCGCCCTGACTTAGACGCCACGACTAAGCCTTATTATGGAGGCTGTTGTAACGAATAAGTTAATAGAGCTCGCACACAGAAATTTCGACGCAATCCCGCCAGCAGCGGTGGCATCTTCACAAACAATAAAAGGTAAGCCATGAAAATTTTGGTGCCAATCAAACGAGTGGTCGACTATAACGTCAAGATTCGCGTCAAAGCGGACAACTCCGGCATCGACCTCGCTAACGTCAAGATGTAGATGAACCCTTTCTGCGAAATCGCCTTGGAAGAAGCCGTACGCCTGAAAGAGCAAGGTGTTGCGACTGAAATCGTCGTCGTCTCCATCGGCCCGTCCACCGCCCAAGAGCAACTGCGCACTGCGTTGGCTCTGGGTGCCGACCGCGCCATCCTCGTCGAATCTGCCGAAGATCCGACTTCCCTGGCTGTTGCCAAACTGTTGAAAGCTGTTGTCGACGAGGAACAGCCTCAGTTGGTGATCCTTGGCAAACCAGCCATCGACAGCGACAACATTCCGAGTATTGTGCTGGTCTAAATTTTCATGGATACCTCGATAGGGGATGATTCCCCCAAAGAGGACTTTGACCACCATGACATCCCGGTCCCGTAGAACGGCGGATGCAGGGGCTGAGTGCAACACGGTTATTGGATTGACGCCGTAGCGTTCGACGCTGGCAGCACCGCGAGATAAGGATTGTTCATGGGAATATCATTGAACAATAGCAGCGGATCAATCAGAAGGTAGCCATGCAACTTGCGTGACTTTCGGGGTCCATTGACTTCACATGTCCAGATGTTCAGACCGTTATCTTGTTTGCGGTGCAGTTTCAGGTTCTCAAAAAGCTTCTGTACCCACTGCCAGTCCGCCATTCTCTCCCTTTTGGCAAAGATTGCCGTAAGCGGGTGTTCCTGTGCGTAGCGTTGAAACACCCCTGGAC
>NZ_WKCD01000473.1:0-2199 GCF_021606625.1 Pseudomonas sp. PA-4-8C | reverse complement strand
GGCGATGGTGGCCCCGTCTTCGCGGGGGTGGGGGAGGTGGGTCAGGGTCTGGATCACGGTGTTGGCCTCACGGTTATTGAGGTGGGCGATCGTTCCCACGCTCTGCGTGGGAATGCCTCACTGGACGCTCCGCGTCCGCTTTTTTTGGATTCAGCGGTTTACGGCCACCGGCTTGGAAAGCGCTGCCCGCTTGCTCAACTGCTCGAACACCGACGGATACGCCGGCCGCTCCACATACCGTCCGGCCCCTCGCTCGGCGCGCAGGTCGCCATCGGCCCACACCAGCTTGCCCTGGCTGATGGTATGGCTGGGCACGCCGCGTACGGTCTTGCCTTCGAAGATGTTGAAGTCCACCTGCTGATGGTGGGTCTTGGCCGAAATGGTCCGCGTGCCCTCGGGGTCCCATAGCACCAGGTCGGCATCGGCGCCCACACGTATCGCGCCTTTGCGGGGATAGAGGTTGAAGATCTTCGCGGTGTTGGTGGAGGTCAGCGCGACAAATTCCTGCATCGACAAACGCCCGGTATTGACGCCTTCGTGCCACAGCAGCGCCATGCGGTCTTCAATGCCGGCGGTGCCGTTGGGGATCTTGCTGAAGTCATCACGCCCGGCGGCTTTTTGCTCGGCGCAGAAGCAGCAATGGTCGGTGGCGGTGGTGTGCAGGTTGCCCGCTTGCAGGCCATGCCACAGTGCCTCTTGGTGCCCGCGCGGGCGGAACGGCGGGCTCATCACATAGCCGGCGGCGGTCTGCCAGTCGGGGTGCTGGTATACACTGTCATCGAGCAACAGGTGGCCGGCGAGCACTTCACCGTACACCGCCTGGCCTTTGCCTCGGGCATAGGTGATTTCATCCAGGGCTTCCTTCGTCGACACATGCACCAGGTACAGCGGCGTGCCGATGGTCTCGGCAATCCGGATGGCACGGCTGGCCGCTTCGCCTTCCACCTGGGACGGGCGCGACAGCGGATGGGCTTCCGGCCCGGTGATGCCCTGGGCCATCAGTTTGCGTTGCAGGTGATACACCAGCTCGCCATTTTCGGCATGCACGGTGGGCACGGCGCCGAGTTCCAGGCAGCGTTCGAAACTGGCGACCAAGGTGTCATCGGCCGCCATGATCGCGTTCTTGTAGGCCATGAAATGCTTGAAGCTGTTGATGCCGTGATGGCTGACCAACTCGGCCATTTCCTCGCGTACCTGCTCGCTCCACCAGGTGATCGCTACATGAAACCCGTAGTCGGCGGCAGACTTTTCGGCCCAGCCGCGCCACTGGTGGAAAGCTTCCATCAGCGATTGCTGCGGGTTGGGAATCACGAAGTCGATGATCGAGGTGGTACCACCGGCCAAGCCTGCCGCCGTACCACTGAAAAAGTCTTCACTGGCCACGGTGCCCATGAAGGGCAATTGCATATGGGTATGGGGGTCGATGCCGCCCGGCATCAAGTATTGGCCGCTGCCATCGAGTACTTCGCAGCCTGCGGGAATATCCAGATTCGTGCCAATGGCGCGAATTAGACCCTCTGCGCATAACACATCGGCGCGGTAACTTTCATCATGGGTAATAACGGTGGCGCCACGGATCAACAGCGACATGTCGAGTTCCTCACAGGCTTGACCGGCTTGTGCCAGTTCTAAGTGTTGTAATACAGCGCACCGAGGGTCGGTTAATTCCTGTCATCGGTGACAGGAATAGAAACTAGCCCGAGTTTTTCGAATGAGCAAGCAGATTTTTCGCAAACTTTTATGTGTTTCATCTTGTTGATATTTATAAGAAAAATCCTATTTTCACCAAAATGAAGCATGCCCACCCTGTTTTGACGCACTTGACAGGTTCTTGATCTGATCAATATTTCTTATTGCAAATCAGGCGCTTGAGATATGCCGCTTGACGGCGTAGAGAAATAAAAATAATTGTGATGCACCAGATTGAGACCTGAAGGTTCTGGCAACTTGCGTATTGTTTAGCCTGACGCATGCGGCAAGTACCGCAGGTTCAATTGGAAAGCTGATAAACATCAGCACGTTATATAAGCGGTGCGGGTTCAGAGGCGGTTGTCGGCACGGTTATTGAGTGCACGGGCAGTTGGCCGGAACCCTGGATGTCATGTTGTCGATGCGGTACTCCGGCCACCTGAACCTGGCGTGCAGGTGAGCAACAATAATTTAAAAAAAACCGTGGAGCGGCCATGCAACAGAACAGAT
>NZ_WKCD01000472.1:0-2218 GCF_021606625.1 Pseudomonas sp. PA-4-8C | reverse complement strand
CACGGGCGTTGGCCTGTTGCGTCGCCGCCAACCTCGACACGTCCAGCTGGCGCAGTTTGCTGTCGATATCGGCAGCGAGCATCCGCCGGCTGTTGGCCTGCGCCACGAGCAAGGCCTGCAGCGACTGCGGCTCACACTTGCCGGTCATGGCCTGCACGTTGTCGATGGCCTTGTCGACATCTGCCAGCAAGCGTTGCCCCTTGTTCATCAACGCCCCCAATTGCGGGTTGGCCACACGCGGCCTGGCCGGCGGCTCCAGCGGTTCCCATACACCGTCCTGCGCCTCGGTGAAGGTGGCAATCACAGTGCCTTTGTTATCCACCAGTTCCGCCGTGCCGGTGTCGCCGACCTGGGTCGGCGCCTTGATACGGGCGACGTACACATCACGGTTGCGGGTACGAATGATCTTTTTCTGTCGTGCACCCGTCGCCTGGGCTGGCTTAGCCGGCCTGGTGCCTGGTGGCGGCGCGAGCAGATCGGCCAGCGTTTGCTCCACATGCTGATGCAGGCTGGCCAGCAAGCCTTGAAGTTTTTCCAGATTGGCCAAGTCGAAGGTGTCCGGGGCCATGGCGCGCCAGAAATGAATATGGTCATCGGTCGTGGCATAGACATGGCTGAAGCTTTTGAGCAGTTCGACCCGCTCTTCACGGGTGGCGGACATGTTTTCCGGCTCGGCCAGGGAGCGACTGGCCCAGCGGGCACGATTGATCACTTGGTTAAAGCTGTCGAAAAACTCTTCCTCCAAGGGCGGGCCCTCGAGATTGATGGTGATGCCCCACAAGGTGATCAGTTGCAAGGCTTGCAGGTCGAGGATCGATGGGCGCGCCGGTACATCCGCCGCCAGCGCACGCGCCTTGTTACGCCCCAGGCGTGGCACCGCTTGCAGTTGGTCCAGGTAGGTGCGCTCCAGGGTACGCCAATGGATGGCAGACTCTTCGGCATCGACCTGTTCACGCATGCGCAGGTCAAGGTCGGCGTGGGCCTGACGGTTGAGGTCGGAGCCGGCTTCGTCTTCGCTCTCGTTCTCCAGCACCTCCAGCAGCGGCTTGATGCGATCATTGATCTGCGCCATCTGTTCACGCATGTGCACATCCAGCAAACGCAGGCTCAAAATCAGCGACTCAAGGACTTCACACAGCTCCTGCTCATAATGGGGGCGTGGCTTGATTTCACGCATGCGCATCAGCAATTGCAGTTCCTCTTGGGAACATTGCACCTTGTTTTGCAGTTCCTTGCGGTAACGCTCGCGCAACGTGGCCCGTTGCTCCTCGCTGATCTTGCTGGTTGTCTCCCTCGCCAGATGGCGTGCCACTTCCATCGTCGCGTTGGCCCTTGCCCGCCTGCGACCTGCCTCGCGGTATTGCTGCTCCAGGCTCGACAGCGACGCCTCGCCGGCCTTCAACTTGGCGTCGACGGCGGCGTCGGCATTGCCGCCCGCCAGACGCAACTGCCCATCGAAATCCCATTGCCCCTCGCCCAAGGGTTTCAACCAGGGCCCCAGGGTGCTGCCATCGGCGCTGACTACCCGCACCGCACCGGCTTTGACCGTAACGCGGTACAGCTGCCCGCGTATCAGCGCCTGCCACTGCGCCGGGGTGTGCGACGTGTCGCGCAGCAGGCCACGCTGCGGGCCGCTTTGCTCGGCCCCGGCCCATGAGCCGGAGAAAGCCCGGAGACTGAGGCCGCGCGCCCGTGCGATCTGTGCGGCATTCAGATTGCCACGAGCGTTGGCCCAGCCGGTCGGCGCGGTGAAGCGCATGGGCACTGGCACCTGCGTCGGCACCGGCGGGCTGGGTTCAGGCCGCGCCAGCGAGGCAAACACCGGCGCCTCCAACTGCAGAGGCCAAAGAGTGTCGTGGGGCGTCGCCTGATGCGCGAGGATCACCATGAGGTTGGTCAACACATCCATCACCGCCGCGCTCTTGGCCTGCGGATCGTCGCTGGCCAGGCGCTGGATATCGTTCTGCAAGCTCTCCACCAGTTGCAGCAGCCACCCGCCAAGCATCAATGGCTCGCCGGCAAACGGCAGCACGGCACCGAACAGCAACCAGCCGGCCTGCTTCAACTGGGCCCAGCGTTGCTCGACATTCGACACCGATTGCCGGTCGGCCAGTGCCACCAGTGCCCTGGCGGTGCCGTGGAAAATCAGGCTGGCGGGATCCTCGGTGCTCAGTTGCTTGCTGAGTTGCACCGGTGCAGGTTTTTCATAGGCGGTGAA
>NZ_WKCD01000471.1:0-2220 GCF_021606625.1 Pseudomonas sp. PA-4-8C | reverse complement strand
GTAAGCGTCCAGCCCGCCCACCTTCTCCTCGAGCACCCCTGCCCGCATCCTCTGTATTTTTCAGCAGGGGATTCACATGGAAACGATGCACGCGCGGCGCGAGTCCTGGGCCAGGCATGTCCAGGCCTGGCGCGACAGTGGGTTGACTCAGGTCGCTTACTGTCAGCAGCATGAGCTCAAGCCCAAGGCTCTCGCTTACTGGATCAGGCGGAGCAAGCAGACGGCTACGCCGCTGACCCTGGTGCCGCTGGCGGTGCAGGGGCCATCTGTCAGCGGGGAGTTGCTGCTGCAACATGCCAGCGGCTGGCAGGTGGCATTGCCGGCTGGCGTCGATGCGGCCTGGCTGGCCGGGTTGCTGCGGGGGATGGCCTGATGCTGATACCGGCCCAGGTGTGGCTGGTGGTCGAGCCGGTCGATATGCGCCTGGGGATCGACGGGCTTTCGGCGCACATCCAGCAGGCGCTCGGGCGCCCGCCCTGCGATGGCACGGCCTATGCGTTTCGTAATCGGCGCGGCTCGCGGCTCAAGCTGTTGCAGTGGGACGGTACCGGTGTGTGGCTGAGCCAGCGGCGCCTGCATCAAGGCCATTTCCGCTGGCCCAACGCCGACGACAGGCTGTTCACCCTGACTCAGGCGCAGTGGCAATGGCTGATCGCCGGAATCGATTGGCAACGCCTCGAGGCGCGTCCTATGGGGCATTGGAAAGTGTGAAAAAATAACGCCTGAAAGCCAGTATTTACGGGCCTTTCAGGCGGATTTTCGGTAGAATTGGCGCATGCTCTTAACCGCCGAACTCGCCGCCCTGAACCTCGCTCCTGCCCAGCAGGAAGGCGTCGTTGCCGCCGTCCTGCCGCTACACACCGAGGCCGAAAAGCTGCGCGCCCAGGTCAAGCGCGATGCGTTGAAAATCCAGGCACTGACCCTTGAACTGGCGCACCTGCGGCGCATTCGTTTCGGCGTCAAAAACGAAGCCCTGTCGCCGGAGCAGTGCGATCTGTTCCGTGAGACGGCTGACGCCGACTGCGCCGCCATCGAGGCCGAAGTCGAGCAACAGGTGCCGCAGCTGCGCACCCAGCGCCCGCGCGCCGGTCGCCAGCCCTTGCCGGAACACCTGCCGCGCATCGAACACCGTCACGAACCCGAGACCTGCAGCTGCGGCCAGTGTGGCGGCGAGCTGGTCAAGATCGGCGAAGACATCAGCGAGCAGCTCGACGTTACACCGGCCAAGTTCTTCGTGCACCGCCACATTCGCCCGCAATACGCCTGCCGCCCGTGCGCAAGCATCACCGCCGCGCCGGTTCCGCCGGCGGTGATCGACGGCGGCATGGCTGCCCCGGGCCTGATTAGCTGGGTGCTGATCGGCAAGTACGTCGATCACCTGCCGCTCTACCGCCTCGAACAGATCGCCGCCCGTGACGGCGTCACCCTGGCCCGCTCGACCCTGGCCGAGTGGGCCGGGCGCTACGGCGCGGCCTTGCAGCCTCTGGCGGATCGGCTGAGCGAGTTGCTGCGACGACGACCCGTGCTGCACGCCGATGAAACACCCGTACAGCAACTCGATCCAGGCCGCGGCAAAACCAAACGCGCTTACCTCTGGGCCTACCGCAGCAACGACCTGGACGAGGGATCGCCGATCGCCGTGTTCGACTATCAGACCGGGCGCAGCGGTGCGTACGCACGGGCGTTTCTGGCGGACTGGAGCGGTCATCTGGTGGTCGACGATTACGGCGGCTACAAGGCGCTATTCCGGGCCGGTATCACCGACGTGGGCTGCATGGCCCATGCGCGGCGCAAGTTCTTCGAGCTGCACGCGGCCAACCAGAGCCCGGTGGCCACCGAGGCCTTGCGGCGCATCGCCGAGCTCTACGCGATCGAAGCGCGCGGCCGCGACCTCGACGGCAGCGCACGGCAGATGCTGCGCGGACAAGAAGCCCTGCCCAAACTGCAGGCCCTGCACGACTGGCTGCAGCTGACGCGGCAAGGCGTGGCCAACGGGGGTGGCCTGGCCAAGGCCATGGACTACAGCCTGAAACGCTGGCCGGCGCTGTCGCGCTACGCGCACAGCGCCAGCCTGCCGATCGACAACAACCCGGTGGAGAACGTCATCCGGCCGATCGCGGTGGGCAAGAAGAATTGGCTGTTTACCGGTTCGGAGCGCGCCGGCCGTCGCGCCGCCGCCATCCAGAGCCTGCTGGCCACCGCCAAACTGAACGGCATCGA
>NZ_WKCD01000470.1:0-2229 GCF_021606625.1 Pseudomonas sp. PA-4-8C | reverse complement strand
ACCTGGGCATCGGCTGCCAACGCTGGGTGGCAGCAAGTGAACATCAGGCGCAGGCGGTCGTCTTCCACGTCTTCATCACTCCAAGGCGCGGCCTCCAACGCCTCGGCCTGCTCCTCCAATAACGGGGTAAACCGCGACTGCCGACGCAGGCGGTCGATGGCCTTGAAGCGGCCGGTGGACACCAGCCACGCCCGAGGATTATCCGGCACGCCATCCTCGGGCCAGCGCTGCACGGCGACAAAAAACGCCTCATGCAGCGCCTCCTCGGCCAGGTCGAAATCCCCCAGCACGCGAATCAACGTCGCGAGCACGCGGCGTGATTCGCTGCGGTAAATGGCGTCGATCTGCGCGGTCAATCGGCCATGTCCTCGGTCACCAACTTCACCAGGCGGTCCAGGCTCTGGCCCCAACCGTCATGAAAGCCCATGGCTTCGTGGGCCTGTTTGTCCTCGGCACTCCAGTGCATGGCACGGGCGGTGTAGAGGGTCTTTCCCCCGACCTCCTCAAAGGTGACTTCGGCGCTCATGAACGGCTTGCCCGAAGGCACCCAGCCCGGCATGAACGCGTCGGTAAACACCAGGCGGTTGGGCGCGTCGATCTCCAGGAATACGCCCTGGGTCGGGTATTCGCTGCCATCCGGCGCGCGCATCAAGGTGCGGAACAAGCCGCCGACCCACAGGTTCATCTCGCATTCAGGGGTGGTCATGCCGTGGGGGCCCCACCATTGTTGCAGCAGGGTTGGCTCGGTCCAGGCGCGAAACACCCGGCGGCGCGGCGCATCGATCAAGCGGCTGATGGACAGTTCAAATTGAGCGGGTTGAGTGTTCACGGGGAAACCTCCTCAAGGCTTTTGATTATTGTGTTGAGAGATCCAATTGGCGCACAGGGCGCACTTCCACACTGCCGACCCGGGCCGCCGGAATGCCGCCCGCCACCTGGAGCGCTTCATTGAGGTCCTTAGCGTCGATCAGGTAGAACCCGGCGAGCTGCTCCTTGGTTTCGGCAAACGGCCCATCGGTGATCGACAGCTTGCCGTTGCGCATGCGCACGGTGGTGGCGGTGGTCACCGACTCCAGCGGCTCGGCAGCGAGCATGCGCCCGCTGGCCTGGATGGACTCGGCGTAGGCCAGACATTCCGAGTCATGGGGGCTGTCGGGTGAGGTGTGCAACACCTGTTCGTCGCTGTAGATAAGGCACAGGTATTTCATGGCGTTCTCCGTTTTCGGACTACTGACTATAGTTCGCGGTGCTCAAGGTTTCAGGTCGAACAACGCCGTGCCGCTGTGCATATCAAACGGCGCCGACCAGTGCTCATGCACCACCTTCCATTGGCCATTGATACGCTGGTAGCCGGCGGTTACGCGCATCCAGCAGGCCTTCACCTCACCGTCCGGCCCGGCGCCGCCGCAGTGGGCCAGCCAATGGGCGAATGCGCTGTCTGGCGCTTCGACGACATGCAGTTCATGAAACTCGAAGATGCCGGGCCCGGGGCAGTGCTCCATGCACGCTTCCCAGTGCGCGCGGTAGGCCGCCTTGCCTTTGAATTGCAGGGCGGTTACAGCGTCGAACGAGACGATATCGTCGGCGTAAAAGCTGACAATCTGATCGATATCACGGCTGACGACGGCGTGTTTCCATTGCTCGATCAAGCTCTTGATTGCAGTGCTCATGGCGATGACTCCTTGGGGTGGACAATCACGGAAGACACCCTTAGTCGAATGGCCTCGAGGGAAATCGACATCCCCCTGAAAAATAATTTCCCGTGGCCCAAACCCGATAAACTGCCCCCTCCCTTGCAGCCGTTCGGATAGCCCGATGCAAACCCGCCTCGTCGCCTACGAGGCGCTGAATGCTGTGCAACAACAGCAAGTCGGCGCCATCGAAGTTCACCCTGAACAACTGCCGTTTTGCGGTGATATGTATTGCGCGCTCAACACTCTGCTCGCCAAGCCAAGCCCTGGGGTCAAGGGCTTTGCGTTGTTGGCCGATGACCTTCCGGTGGCGTTCCTGCTGCTCAAGCGCCCGCCGTGCCTGCCTCATTGGGCCGATGAACACAGCGCCACACTCCACGCGCTACAGGTAGACCGGCATCAGCAGGGGCGTGGATACGGCAAGGCATGTTTGCAGGCACTGCCCGCCCTGGCGCGTGAGGCGTGGCCGCACATCAAGGGGTTGGAGCTATCGGTGGACACCCACAATCGGGCGGCGATGGGGTTGTATCTGGGGGCG